>NZ_JAHRFA010000065.1:0-42462 GCF_020883045.1 Microcoleus sp. CAWBG58
TCAATTAAATTACTAATTCATTATCTGAAATTTGGAGATGTTCCAATTCCCAATCAAAATAAGAGAAATCATTTTCGACCCCAATCTCATATTTTTTCTTCTCTCATACCCTGATTCAGCAACGCCTAATGTTTTAGTGCTTCGGGAAGTTTAACAGAATTTGTGAGGTCGATCGCCCAAACCGAGTTTCTTGCAAGTCCCCAATTTGTTGATAAATAAGGGACAGGGACAGGTTTCGGGCGATCGCTTTTTTTGGGAAACCACTTGCAAACCGTTCAGCCATCTACCTCAAGTTAGATATTTAGCCGAACACAGGCTTGAGATTTGGGGTGGCTTGTCCAATATATTGCGGATACTTATGATATTTTGAAACAGTGATATGTTTCTAAATAGCTATGCTTACTGCCGGAATTGTCGGACTGCCTAATGTTGGCAAATCTACTCTGTTTAATGCTTTGGTGGCTAATGCCAAGGCGACTGCTGCTAATTTTCCTTTTTGTACGATCGAGCCAAATACGGGTATCGTGGCAGTACCCGACGAACGGTTGAAGGTGCTGAGCAATATTTCCAATTCTGTGCAAACTGTGCCCACGCGGATGGAGTTTGTCGATATTGCGGGTTTGGTGAAGGGTGCGAGTCAGGGGGAAGGGCTGGGAAATCAGTTTTTGTCTCACATTCGGGCTGTAGATGCGATCGTCCACGTTGTCCGCTGTTTTGACAATGATGATATCATCCACGTTTCCGGTTCTGTCGATCCCCAGCGAGATATTGACATTATCAATCTCGAACTGATTTTAGCAGATTTAGCTCAAATTGAACGCCGGCTCGATCGCACTCGCAAACAAGCCCGCAACAACAAGGAAGCTCAAGCAGAAGTAAACGTGCTTGAAAAGTTGGTTGTGGTTTTGAATGCAGAAAAACCAGTACGCCAGTCCAGTTTAACTGACGAAGAAGCAGAATTAGTTAAAGGTTTAGAATTGTTAACAAACAAGCCGATCGTCTATGCGGCGAACGTGTCTGAAGACGATTTGGGAACCGGAAATAGCTATGTCGAACAAGTCCGGGAAATAGCAGCTAAAGAAAATGCTAAGGTTGTCATAGTTTCGGCGCAAGTTGAGTCAGAATTGGTAGAGCTACCAGAGGAAGAACGAGCTGATTTCCTCGAATCTCTGGGGGTGAAAGAAGGTGGCTTAAAATCTTTGATTCGAGCTACTTACGAATTATTGGGTTTGCGGACTTATTTCACTAGCGGGCCTAAGGAAACTCGCGCTTGGACGATTATCGCAGGAATGTTAGCGCCACAAGCTGCGGGGGTAATTCACTCTGATTTTGAGCGGGGTTTCATCCGGGCCGAAACAGTCGGTTATGAAGATTTGGTGGCTACGGGCGCAATGAATGCAGCTAAGGAAAAAGGCTTAGTTCGCAGTGAAGGAAAAGAGTATGTTGTACAAGAGGGGGATGTGCTGTTGTTCCGATTTAATGTTTAGTCTTTTAAGGAGATAAGCACGTGCACATAGATATCGTTTCGCTGGTAATTGCTTGGTTGGTAACATCTGTGAGCTTTTTTATTATTTCCAAGTTACCCATAGGCGTGGATATTGACAGTTTTGGCAAAGCGATGGTTTCGGCGGCAGTTTTTGGATTGCTGAATGCTTTATTGCGGCCGATTTTTATGTTGTTTACTTTTCCAGCTTTGTTGCTAACTTTTGGTTTGTTTATGATTGTTATCAACGCTGCTATCTTTGGATTGGCGGCTTGGCTAGTCGAAGGATTTAGATTGCGGTGGGGAATTTGGAGTGCTTTGCTTGGTGCTTTAGCCCTCACTTTTATTAACTCTTTGCTGTATCAAGTTTTGGGTACGCTTCCCAGAGTAAGGTAGAGAAAGTTCAGTTGACAGTTGACAGTTGACAGCAATCTCTAGTTGGAAGGAAGAGCAGCGGACAAAAAGAAAGGGGGCGGGTTTATCTATTTTGTGAATTGTGGCAAAGTATTTGGGTAAAACCCGCCTCTACTGCACATATTTTGAGTAAAAATTGATTCTAATGTATTTGCTTGTTGGGATTTGGAGCGATTTATAGCGCTTCTCAAGCCTGGTAAGCTATGCCCGGTTTGGCCTATGCCCGGTTTGGCCTATACCTTATCCCATGAGTACGTCATCTTTTTGATAAAGGCTATAGTTATCAGTCTTGGCAATAGTCGAGAAAGCTTTCTGGAACTAGGCGCAATTCTCCCGAGCGAAATCGGTCAACAGGCATCCAAAGTGCGGTACATTTCAAGTTACCGTCTGCAAAATCTAAACTTGCCAATTCATAGAATTTGGTATCCACAAAATCGCACTGGTAGAGTTGTATTAATTCGTGTCCGGCTTGGCCATTAAAAATAAAGAAGCTTTCCAAACAAGCTAAATATTTGATATTTGTTAACTCGGCTTGAATTTCTTCTTGAAACTCTCTTTGCAAAGCGTCGAGGCTGTGTTCTCCGAATTCTACGCCTCCACCCAAAGCTCGATACAATGTGCCTTGTTTTACCGGATCTTTGAATTGGGAAACGAAAATGCGATCGCGCGATCGAATTAATCCTAAAACAATTACACGAATTTTACCGGGTTGCATAATTATACCAAGTCCGCGTATCATATCCCTTTAGACAAGCGTAATAGTAGGGTGCATCGCGATCGACAATTCTGACCCTGATGCAACGAATCGCACAGCGACGCACCCTACTGTATCATAAAGGGGGTGGCTAACTAGGATTTGGTATTAGCCATCAGTCATTATTCGTCTATGCCTGTCATCCCTATCGTGCTAACAGTTAATTATCAGGCTCAAAACCTTCTCTCTTCCTTCTATTGTCAACAGGCCAATCTGCATTCTCGCCACCGATAATTAGTTCTTCAATAGTCACAAATTCTTTGCTAAGTTGCTGAAAAACATTAATCAAAACATCGAGACCGATCGCATCGCTAGTACCTAAATCAAACCAGCAGCGACCCCAAGAACCTTCATACTCCATTTCTCCCATATTGTGCATCAAAGCCATCATGCTTTGGTCGGCTAGATTAACATCGTAATTCATATCGCTGATGTCTAAGCCTTCATCTTGAACTTGCAAATTTTCCGCATTAAATCCTCCCAGTTTTCCCAAAAAAAACCAAGAATCAAACACTTCTTCTACATACTGTTTTTCGCCGTTTGAAGGCACGTTGCTGAACTTCAGCCAAATCCACAAGTCAAAGGGATTAAATTCGCGAAACTCTACTTTCATCAATTTTTACTCTGGTTAATAACAACCGCCAACTGTCAACTAAGAGGGCAGGCACGGGGGCACTGCCCCTACAACTGTCAACTGTCAACTGTCAACTGTCAACTGTCAACTGTTTATAGTGGTGGTAAAGCCGTCGGCCCCCAGACTCCATCTGCATCTCTAATTTTATCGCGCATCGGGTCACAATCGCGAGATTTGCTGTCGAGACGGTTGCGGGTTTTGCACTGCTGAAAGAAGATTTCGGCTACTAAGCTGCGCGGTAGTTGGTCTGGTTTTGCTAAGGCGGCGTCGAAGTTTTTTCGGGCTTCCTCAAGTATGGTTTTGTTGTTGGATTGAGTCTTGGCTTGAGCAGATAAGACTTGTGCTTTGAGATAAAGGATTTCGGGGTTTGTGGGTGTTTCGGCTAGGGACTTGTTGGCAAATTCTAAAGCGCGATCGTATTTTTTTAAGTCTCGATAGCCTACGGCCATGCCGCGATAGGCTAAGTAGCGGGGCGAGGCTTTTTCTTCCAGTCGTTTAATGGCGTCGCTGGGGTTGGAAAATGGTAGGTTTGAGGCTAGCATTAAGTCCATGTAGCCTTTTAGCAGGTTGAGTTCTGGGTCGTTCGGCGCTATTTTTTCTGCTGCATCTAGGTATTGAAATACTACTCGCAGTTTGTTGAGTGCTTGGGGCGCGCCTTTGGCTGTTCCTTCTTTGGCTATGGCATTTGCTCCTTCTAGAAAGTGACCTGCTGCTGTGTAAATGTTGCCGCGCAAGGGGTTAGTCTTGGTCAATTTTTCGCCGACTTCGCGGGTTTTTTGAGCGTAGGTATTCATCGAGTTTAAGTCTTGCTCGATGTAGGATAATGAGGCTGCCATTGCATAGGCTAGGGGTTCGTTTGGTTCTGCTGATAGTGCTTGTTGAACTTGGGCTTTTGCTTGTTTGTAGTTTCCTTGCTGAAACATTGTTTTGAAGGCGGTTTCGGTGTTTGGCCCGATCGCCTGCTGGTGAAGAGTGCGGAAGGGATCGCCGGCTACTGCGGAGTTTATGCAGATGCCCAGGGCGATCGCACTTCCACAGGCGATCGCCCGTACTGTCTGTTTGTAACTTAACATTTGCTTGCCCAGCGCTGCTAAATGGTTTTTCGTCATAGTCAATTCTCTCAATGAAATATACTGTAAACTAGAAACAAGAGAGTTACGTTCTCAGACTATCGGGCCGCTAGCAAAAAAGAGTTAAATTTGCTTGATTTTTTATGGCTGTTGCGGTATATTTTAATAATGGTAGTGTGAATTATAATATATATGAACGCACAGATTTCCATTATCAAAATATACCATAAAAAATGTCAATAATCAAACTCCAAGCCTGAAAAAAACGAAAATTTTGTAAAGATTTATGTAAAATAAATTTGGGCGATCGGCACCAGCCAGAAACAACCTTAACTATTAATAGCACAACCAGAAGCTGAGGGATACACGATTGCCAATTACCAATGCCCAATGCCCAATGCTCAATGCCCAATGCCCAATGCCCAATGCCCTATTCCCAATTACGTTAATGCTTTATCTCAAAAACTTAGTCTATCATCCTACAGCCTGTCCGAATGCTATTTTGAAAAACATCAACTTAGAACTGCCATCGCAGCAAATGGGGCTGATAGTCGGCCGCAGCGGTTCTGGCAAAAGTACGCTCTTAGAAATCTTAGCAGGTTTAGCAGAAAAAACTAGCGGCGACATCCGCTGGCGCGAACAAGAATTAACACCGGAACACTTGCAACAGTTAGGAGGTTTAGTGTTCCAGTTTCCTGAAAGACATTTTTGTGGGGGGACAATTTTAGAAGAATTGCGACTGGGACATCCCGAATTGGGACAAGAACAAATTCACTCAGCGATGAAAGAAGTTGGGTTGGCACATTTGCCGCTGCGCGCTTCTCCCCACGCTTTAAGTGGCGGACAACAGCGCCGGGTGGCCCTGGCGGTGCAGCTAATTCGCCAGCCACATTTGCTACTTTTGGACGAACCGACGGCGGGTTTGGATTGGTCGATGCGCCGACAGTTGGTAAGCTTGTTGGGTAAGTTAAAAAATCACTGGACTTTGTTGATTGTTACTCACGATGCTAGCGATTTATTGAGCGTTGCTGATAAGTTTTGGACGTTAGACCACGGGGATTTGCAGGAGGTCGATCGCGCGAAGTTAGAGGTTAAGGAAACGAGTTTTGTAAGTCAGTAGGCAGTTGACAGTTGACAGTTGTGCGAGGTTAAGAAGTCGCAAACTTTGTCATTAGTTCTTTCGATGGTTATTAAAAGATGAACCAGACAGAAATTATGATGTTACCCCAAATGAATGAGTTGTGGCAAAAAACGCTGAATTGGGAGCCGGATAAGTCGCAGCAGCAACAATTTCAGCGGCTTTATGAGTTAATTGTTGAAGGCAATCGTTCCTTGAATTTAACTCGAATTACTGAACCTGTCGAGTTTTGGGAAAAACATTTGTGGGATTCTCTGCGGGGAATTGCGAGACTGCTGCCGGTTAATCACAATTCGGCTGAAAATGCCGAAATTCCCGCAGAGTCGGTGTTGAAAGCGATCGATATCGGGACTGGTGGCGGTTTTCCAGGGTTGCCAATTGCGATCGCCCTTCCGCATTTATCAGTCACTCTCTTGGATTCAACTCGCAAGAAAATTACTTTCTTGGACACGGTTTTGCCGTCTTTAGGGATAAAAAATGCTGCGACTTTGCTAGGCAGATCCGATGAAATTGCCCGACAACCGCAGCACAGACAAGCTTACGATTTCGCATTTCTTAGGGCGGTTGGGGCAGCTTCTCTGTGCGCTAAATACGCGCTGCCTTTCCTGAAAAACGGCGGTTTGGCGGTACTTTACCGGGGAAATTGGACGGTAGAGGAAGAGGAAGAGTTGCAAAGTGCGATCGAGCATTTGGGCGGTACGCTTGAGTCAGTCGAATCATTCACCACGCCTGCGAGTCAGGGCGCGCGGCACTGCGTTTACTTGCGGAAAACTGTACAAAAGCTCGATCGCCCGATTCGCTAGCGGAAGCCATTTTAGATACAATAGCGGTTGAAACAACCGCCACTGTATCTTTGTTAAACTAACCGATCGCCTTTTCGTAGCGTTTATTAATTTCCGGCCAATTAACCACATTCCACCAAGCCTTTAAGTAGTCTGCACGCAGGTTTTGGTATTTGAGATAATAAGCGTGTTCCCAAACATCATTGCCCATAATGGGATAGTTCCCATCACTGAAAGGACTGTCTTGATTGCCAGTAGTTGTAATCTCAAGCTTGCCAGCTTTATTGCGAACTAGCCACACCCAGCCACTGCCAAAACGCTTAGTACCAGCCTCGTTGAACTTGGCTTTAAAATCCTCAACACTGCCGAAATTTTGCTTAATTGCTGTGGCAATTGCTCCTGTGGGTTCGCCGCCGCCTTTGGGACTCATGATTTCCCAAAACATACTGTGATTGAGGTGTCCGCCGCCATTATTGCGTACAGTTGTGCGAATATCTTCCGGCACTTTGCTCAAATCTTTGAGCATATTTTCAACACTCACGTTTTTAAGATTCGGGTATTTATTGACAGCATCGTTGAGGTTTTTAACGTAAGCTGCGTGGTGTTTGTCGTGGTGAAATTGCATTGTCCGCGCATCGATGTGCGGTTCTAAAGCGTTGTATTCGTAAGGCAGAGGCGGTAGTGTAAAAGGCCCGGGAGTTTGGGCTATTTTTGGGCTTTCTGGGGATGGACTTGCTTGCGCTACACTATTGCCTGACGCTTGGCAAGCACCTGCGGTAATAGCTCCGACGGTGGCTGTTAGCAAATACAAGAAATCTCGGCGTTGGAGTGTCATAAAAGATCCCTAAGTGAATTATTAACTGTTTTATCTCAGATTAAAGCAAAAGGGGAGAAAGTTTGGGAAAAAATTATATAGCCTTTTTTAGAAAGATGAGGTAGTCATATGACAGTTGACAGTTGACAGTTGACAGTTGACAGTTGACAAAAAGCGTTCGCTCTTCGGGGACAACACTAATGACTAATGACTAATGACTAATGACTAATAACCAATAACCAATAACTAATAACTACTGCCTTATCGCCCGAAAGGATGAGACGGATGGGTGATGTTGGTGAGAGCACCTCAAGTATAGGCTAATGAGGTACGTGTACATAAGTCTCACGTGTTCCGGCTCACAAACCCGGTTTCCGTCTCGAAACCGGGTTTTTTCGATTATTCTTGGGATAAGCGCTGCACGGCTTCGCCTCCAAAAAGTCGATCGGCCTTTTGCAATATACCAGGGATTTTGGCAGCGTGGGGGCTGTGGGCGAGACAGCGGCGCAAGTCTAATTCGTTGAGGCGATCGGCTTTTTTGCCCGGAAACCAGTGACTGGCGTTACCCAAAAGGTTGTAGCGCATCTTGCAATAGTCGATCGTACCGTAAGCATTCGCCAAATTCCACAGCCACAAAATCACTCGAATGTTAACCTCTCCGGGAGTATTTTCGATAGTTGGTAAACCGACATCCCAAGTTTTAAACCAATCTTCTCCTAATTTATCAATTGCTGCATTTTCCAACCTTGCTAATATCGGTGGCAAAATTTCATCGGCTTTATCTAACAATTCTACAGCTTTTAGATGCTCGTTAAAATCTTCAGGTTTGGCTGCACCCAAACTCAAAGTGTGTACTTGCGGGTGTGACAAACAAAACAGATCGTTAAACACCATCGGACTCAGTGGATAGCACAAATCTACCAACTTTTGCGGCGGGTTGTAAAGTTGACCGCCTTTGTCGGAAGGACTGATAATAAAAACGCCCATGTCGTGACGTTTGGCAGCTTCAATTGCGGGCCAATTATTTTGATTGATGTAATACCAGTGCAAGTTCAGATAATCGAATTGATTGGTTTCAATGGTTTTGACAATCACATCCGTAGGGCCGTGAGTTGAAAAACCAATAAACCGAACTTTGCCTTCTGCTTGCAATTCTTTTGCCACATCCAAGCAGCCGCCCGGGCGCATAGAATCCTCTAGCAATTCCCAGGTATTAATGCCGTGTATGCAAAATAAATCGACATATTCTAGCTGTAAATAAGCTAAGGATTTATCAAATTCTTCGCGAAATGCCTCGGAGTTGGCTTGAGGACAAACTTTCGTTTGAACTATCAAGTTTTCGCGGGGGAACTGCGGCAAAATCCACCCCAACTGCATCTCAGAAGTGCCGTAACCGCGAGCAGTTTCTATGTGATTGATGCCGCATTCGATTGAGTAGCGAATTGTCGATTCTAGATTTTGTTGATTGTCTGGGGGAATTTCATTTGCTGGTACATCTTGCCATTTGTGGTGATATCTCATGCCGCCGCAGGAAAAGACGGGCATGGATAATTCTGTGCGGCCGAATCTGCGATATTGCATCATAAACAGTTGACAGTTGACAGTTGACAGTTGACAGATGAATCGCCTGGTTTTTAGGATGGAGATTTATAAACCACCCTAAAAATATTCCTCGCTCATACAGGGGTTTAAACCCCTGTATTTTGACAATCAAAGTCAAGTTATCTATTTAGAAATCTCGCGGACTACGGGTTTGCCGTCTTTAATTTCGCCAACCAAAACTAAATCAGTACAGTTGACAAACAAGCCATTTTCTAACACGCCGGGAATGTTGTTCAAAGTCTTTTCTAATTCCGCAGGATTGTCAATGTTATCAAATTTAACGTCAATTACCATGTTACCTTGGTCGGTAATTACCGGGCCTGCTTTTCTGATTCCCATGCGGAGTTCTGGTTTGCCACCCAATTGTTCGATCGCGCGAGTAACTGGCGTAATTGCCATTGGTATAACTTCAATGGGGACGCGAAAAGTCGAACCCAATTTATCTACCATTTTGGAACTGTCAACTACTACAATAAACTGAGCAGCAAGACAATCGACTACTTTTTCGCGGGTGTGGGCGGCGCCACCACCTTTAATTAAGTTGAGGTGCGGATCTACTTCGTCAGCGCCGTCAATGGCTACGTCAATTCTGTCAACTTCGTCGAGGGTTGCCAGCGGTACTCCGTACTGTTTGGCTAATACTTCTGATTGAAAGGATGTGGGAACTCCTTTGATATCTTTGAGTTCGCCGGATTTTATGCGATCGCCCAATGCTTGAATAGTATAAGCTGTAGTTGACCCCGTGCCGAGTCCGACAATCATACCAGATTTTACGCGATCGGCAGCAGCAAAGCCAACTTGCTGTTTCATCAATTTTACGGGGTCTTGTTCTGTCGTCATGTTCGGTAATCCTCAATAATTTTAAGATTATACCATTGATGATGAATTTATTTAACCACAGAGAACGCAGAGAACGCAGAGAGGAATCAGAAGGATAAGAGAGGGAAGTTGCAAATTATTTTAATTGGAAACTTCTCTGTGTCCTCTGCGCCCTCTGCGGTTCAATAAAAAAATACAGTTCACAAATCGGCGGATAATTGCCACAATGAAATGGGAAATATAGATTTATTTAACCGCAGAGAACGCAGAGAACGCAGAGAGGAATCAGAAGGATAAGAGAGGGAAGTTGCAAATTATTTTAATTGGAAACTTCTCTGTGTCCTCTGCGCCCTCTGCGGTTCAATAAAAAAAATACAGTTCACAAATCGGCGGACAATTGCCACAATGAAATGGGAAATATAGATTTATTTGACCACAGAGAACGCAGAGAACGCAGAGAGGAATCAGAAGGATAAGAGAGGGAAGTTGCAAATTATTTTAATTGGAAACTTCTCTCTTTCTTCTCTGTGTCCTCTGCGCCCTCTGCGGTTCAATAAAAAATACAGTTCACAAATCGGCGGATAATTGCCACAATGAAAATCGGATTTCTCGATACCTATACTTGGGATTACAATATTGAAACTCCTTACCGCGAACCTTTGGGCGGCACTCAGTCGGCTATTTGTTATTTAGCTGAGGCGTTGGCAGCCCTGGGAAATGAGGTATTTCTACTCAACAATACTTCCGAGTCGGGGATGTCGCGCGGTGTTGATTGCAGGCAGCGGGTGGCGGACGAGGCTAATTTGGAATTATTGCGATCGCTCGATTTTTTGGTTGTTGTCAATGTAGTTGGTAAGGCACTGGAAATCAAGCCTCTTTTGGGTCAACAGACTAACTTGATTTTGTGGATTCATAACGAACCTGACTTTGTTTTTCTTGACGGTTTCAAGAATGAGCGAGAAATTAATGCTTGTGATGCTTTGGTTTTTGTCAGCGAGTGGCAGCGCGAGCAATTTCACGCTCTTTTTGGGATTGACTCCAATCGCAGTTATGTTTTAAGAAATGCGATTGCACCTTGTTTTGCTAACATTTTTGCCGATAATATTTCGATCCAGTCTCAAAAATCTCAACCGCCCATTCTAGCTTACACTAGCACTCCGTTTCGCGGGCTGGATATTTTATTAAATGTTTTTCCCGAAATTCGTCAAGCTGTCCCCGGAACCAGATTAAAAGTATTTTCTAGCATGAAAGTACACCAAATAGACGACAATGATAATCAGCTTTGTTTCGATGGACTTTACGAAGAGTGTCAGGAAATAGAAGGTGTCGAGTATGTCGGTTCTGTGCCGCAACCCGAACTCGTCCGGCAACTGCGTTCAGTCGCGGTTTTAGCTTACCCGAATAGCTATCTGGAAACGTCATCTATTGCGGTGATGGAGGCGATGGCCAGCGGTTGCCGCATTGTGACGAGTGAATTGGCAGCTTTGCCGGAAACAACGGCTGGATTTGCGCGTCTAGTTTCCATGTCAGGGGTAAAAAATTTGGCATCGGTAATTAATTGGAAGCGTGCAGGAACACCGGATTGGGAGGGATATACAAGGCGGTTTTTAGATGCGACAGTCGAAGTTTTAAAAGATTGTACGGGGGCGGGTAGTGCTACTGCTGAAACTCATCTGAGACAGCAGGTAGAATATATCAATCGAGGGTGTACTTGGTCTGTGCGAGCCCGAGAGTGGGTAGAATGGTTGAATAGTATTAGTGTAAAACCTTTAAGAGTGGCAGAGCAAATGATCCAAGAGTTTTTGGTGGATTTAGAATCAGCTCAAACATATTTTGTCAAGGGAAATCTCCTGAAAGATAGAGGAGTTCTCGGTGGCGCCATCGAGAGTTATCAGAAAGCTTTAGAGTTGGATCCTAAAGATGCGGAAGTTCATAAAAAGTTGGCGGAAGTTTATGTTTTGCAAGGAGAATTCGATCGCGCGATCGCGCAATGCAACCTCGCTATCAAATTTCAACCGAATTTTGCTCCTGCTTACCTGACAGCGGGCAATGCCCTGCACGGGCAAAACCAGCTAGAAATGGCAATTCAAGCTTATTTGCAAGCTTTACAACTTCAGCCGAATTTAGCAGAAGCCAGCGCGAATCTCGGCAGTATGTATTACAAGTTAGGGCAATTAGAACAGGCGGCAAAGGCTTACGAACAAGCTCTTGCTATTAATCCCGGTTTGTGCTCGGTGAATTTGATGCTGGCTGGCGTTTTGCAGCAGCAAGGAAAGTTAGATGGGGCAATTGCTTGCTGCCAAAAAGTGCTGCTACTGCAACCGGAAAATGCCAGCGCGGCAGATAAAATATCCAGTTTAACCGCGCAAAAACAGCAAGAAACTACCGATAGCAAATTTCTCGCATTAGAAACAGAATCTGACGAACAACAACCAGTATCTGTCAGCAAAGATGAAGGCTATGGATTGCAGCCTTCGAGTATCAATTTGCCGCCAGCACCTAATCCTGAAAATTTAAATACTCCGTTTACTAACCCGGCTGAAGTTTCCGAACAAGTTACCTCGCTGAATGTTCCAGATATCGCGCAAGTTGCTAATTTTCAAGAAGTAGAACAGTATAAAAAACTGGCAGAAAACTTTTTAGTTAAAGGGAAAATTCAAGAGGCGATCGCAGCGTGCCACCAAGCGATCAAAATTCGACCTGATTACACCCATGCTTACGTAACTTTAGGCAATGCTTTGCAAGCGGTGGGTAAAATTGAAGCTGCGATTCGATCGTATTCTCAAGCTTTGGAATTGCAGCCAAATTTTGCGGAAGTGCGCGCGAATATCGGCAGTATGTATTTCAAAATGAATCGTTTGGAAGAGGCGATCGCCCATTACCAACAAGCGATAGTTCTGAGTCCAGATTTAGCGGGCGCTCACTGGAATTTAGGCAAAGTATATCACAAACACGGCAACATCGACGGTGCGATCGCCTGTTTTCAGAGAACATCCGAGCTCAACCCGCAGCTTGTCGGTGCCGACTTCCACTTTAACCTGGGAAACCGACTTTTTACTCAAGGCAAGCGCGACGAAGCGATCGCAAGCTACGAAAAGGCGATCGCCATTAAACCGGATTGGGCAGAGGCCTATGGTAACATTGCCAGCGCGCGATCGCAGCAAGGAAATTTCGATGCTGCCATCATTGCATACCAGCAAGCTGTTGCTTTAAAACCCGAATTAGAAGTGCTGCACTTCAATTTAGCCAACTCTTTCATGCAGCAATACAACTACGAAGCAGCGATTGCCAATTATCAAAATACTCTGAAAATTAAGCCGGATTGGCCGGAAGTTCACGCAAACATCGGCAGTTGTTTGTCCATGCAGGGCAAGCTGGAAGAAGCATTAACCAGCTACCAGCAAGCTTTAGCCTTAAAACCGGATTGGGCAGAGGTTTACTGCCGGATGGGACACATTCAGAAGCAAGATAAGCCATTGGAGGCGATCGCATATTTTGAAAAGGCGATCGAATGCAACCCCAAATACAGCGAAGCCCACCAACAACTGTGCGACTTGCTAAGCCACTCCACCAACCTCGCCAGAGCCCGCAGCGTCGCCGACAAATACTGCGAATTCTGCGGTGAAAATGCCCCAGTCATGTCAGCCACAGCCTACGTCTTTTCCTACCTCCAATCAGGAGTCAGCAAACAGGCAATTGAGAAACTCGAAGAAATCGAACAACTCTGCTACGAAAAAGTCGAAACCTTTAGCGTTATCGAACTCAAACTGCTTTACGAAATATTCCTGTTTGCAGTTTCCCACCTCCGAGACAACCGCGAAAAAAATGCCAGTTTCTACCGACTAATTGCCAAAGAATACTACCAAAAAGCCGTCCCGCAGCGACAGCAAGGCAACAGAATCAAATCCGCAAAATATTTAACTAAACAACACCCATTAAAAATCGGTTTCCTTTCCAAACACTTCCGCCGCCACTCCGTAGGTTGGTGCAGCGAAGCCTTAATCCGGGAAGTAAGCCGCATCACTCCCCACGTTCACCTTTACGTTACAGGTAAACTCAACCGAGACGAAGTTACACAGCGGTTTGAAGAAATGGCCGGCAAGTTTTACTGGCCCCAAAAATATCCCAACGGTTTTGCTGACGGTGGCGAAATCTTCGCCGAAGTAGTCCAAGACGATTTGGATGTTTTAATAGACTTAGACTCCATGACAGTACCGACAAATGTCGAAGTATTGTACCAATATCCGGCGGGGATTTGCGTTTCTTGGCTGGGATTCGACGCGCCCTATATTTCCGACAATCACTACTTTCTCTGCGACGAACACACTCACCCCCCAGGCGTTGACAAAAATTACTTAGAACAGTTAGTGAGATTGCCTAATTGTTCGGTAGCAATTGGCGAACTGCAAAGCATTCCTGTGAATCGAGAGGCGATTAGAAATGCCCTGGGGATTGGCTTGGAGCAAATGGCTTATCTCTGTGTCGCTCCGGGCAGAAAAACTAATCCTGAAATGGTGCAAGCTCAAGTTAGAATACTTAAGCAAGTACCAGATAGTATGTTGATTCGCAAAGGTCAAGGCGATCCGGAGATAATTCACAGCACTTACCGCGAAGAATGCGATATTCAGGGAGTAGATTTTGAACGGATTAAGTTTATCGGCCAAACCCGAAGCGAAGAAGAACATCGCGCTATCTATTATGTAGCCGACGTGTTGTTAGACTCCTATCCTTACAACGGCGGGACTCACAATTTAGAGGCTTTGTGGGCAAATTTGCCAGTAGTAACGAGATCCGGCGACCAATATCTTTCCCGAATGGGTTATGCTTTTCTTAAAAGTGCAAATCTAGATGTAGGTGCGGCTTGGACTTGGGAAGAATACACGCAGTGGGGAGTTAAGTTTGGGCGCGATGCTGGTTTGAGAAACGCAGTGAAAGAGCATTTAATTAAGTCTAAGCAGCCAGAAAATCTCGCGCCTTTGTGGAATCCTCAACAGTTAGCCCAAGATATGTATGAAGTGTTTCAAAAACTGTTAGCTAAATAGACTGGGAATTTGGTTTGTAGTGAGGACTTTAGTCCTTCTAAAATCTGAGGACTAAAGTCCTCACTACAAACACCTTGATAGCAGGTAGAGAAAAGGGATTTCTGGATATTTTTACCCAACGCCCAGTAAAGTTTTGTAACAAAACCCGTAAAAATGCGTAAAAATCCGCACCGAGTCCGATATATAAATGCTGATTCATAGTATCGCGATCGCCCTAACCTTATGCCGGTTGGCGCGATCGTTTTTTTTGGTACGCTGATGACTACTGACTACTGACTACTGATATCGTTTCCGGTTGGATCGGAATTATTTAACCGCAGAGGGCGCAGAGGACACAGAGAGAGAATAGAAAGATTAATAATTCCAATGCTACCGGATTTGATATGACAACTGTCAACCGTCAACTGACAACTGTCAACGGACAACTCGATCGCGCCCGCCTGACTTAGCCCGATACAGCGCCTTATCAGCAGCTTCAATCAGCATTTTCGGCGAATTTTGACCTTCAGCAATCGTCGCCACCCCCATGCTGAGAGTCACACAATCGGTGACAACAGACTTGAGGTGGGGAATTGCCAAAGCTTTGACGCGCCTGCGGATTCCCTCGGCAAAAGCCTGTGCAGCGGCGATATCCGTATTTGGCAAAATTACCCCAAATTCCTCGCCACCGTACCTAGCAGCCAAATAAAGCCGTTCTGCGGGTGCGTTGGCGCAAGCATCCCCGATCGCCCGCGCGACTTGTTGCAAACAAGCATCCCCAGCTTGGTGGCCGTAATTGTCGTTATAAAGTTTAAAACAGTCAATGTCGCACATAATCAAAGATAGGGGTTCGGCAGTGCTCGACTGTTCCCATTCCCGATTAATCACCTCGTCAAACCGGCGGCGGTTAGCTAGCTGAGTCAGACTGTCCAAATTCGCCAACCCGTCCAACCGCTGGTTAGCAGCAGCTAACTGCTGGTAAAGTAAAGATTGTTCGATCGCGATCGCCACTTGAGTCGCCAACTCACTCAGCAAATCCATATCAAACGGCTGCCACTCGCGGGGCGCCGAACAGTGGTGGGCAATCAACAAACCCCACAACTTCGGCACTTGACAAGTAGGATTGCCGTCGCGGTGTTCGATTCCCTGCTGCACGATGGGCACCACCAAATTCGCCTTCACCTGACACTCGGCCAAAAAATTGACGTGGCACTCGGCAAAATTAGAAGCCTGAATGTTTTCTACAGCGCGAATTCTGCCCTTTAAATACTGTCCCACATAAGTATTAGCAAAACAGCAATCCTCGATCGCCATCCCCATCAGCGGCATCCATCCTGCGCCCACCGACTCCACCACCACATCCCCGTTCCAATCTGGTCGGAAGCGGAAAATAATCACCCGATCCGTGGCCAAAAACTCCCGCACTTCCGCTACTGTAGTCTTAAGAATATCTTTGAGATCCAGAGAAGAACGGATGCGAGATTGAATTTCGGCGATCAGGCGTTCCCGCTCAACTTGCTGGCGCAAAGCCACTTGCACCTGCTTGCTTTCAGTAATATCTCGACCTTCCGGCAGCAGCAAGACAATTTTACCAGTTTCGTCTGCCACCGGTTTGAGAGAAAAATCGATAGTTGCCGTGCGGTTTACCCCTTGAACCTCCACTTCATAGCGGACAAATTCACCTTTTGCCGATCGAGAAATCGCCTCTTGCAACTGTTCCCGAACTTCCGGAGAACCCCCCCACCAAGGCCCCTGCCAAAACGGTCGATTTGCCACATCCCGCAGCTTAATTCCCGCGAAATCTAGAGAAGTTTGGTTAGATTCCAGCAGAATGCCATCCGGTTTTAGCAAGCTAACAAATTGGAAAGAAGAATCAAAAATTGCCCGAAAGCGCCGTTGAGAATCCCCCAACATTGCCGTCACCTTTTCGCGAGAAGTAATATCGCGGAAGCGCCACACCCTGCCAATAATATTTTGTCCGACTCGAATCGGCTGCGTGTAGCGCTCAAAAGTCCGGCCGTCTTTAAAATCGAGAATATCGCAGCCTTCGGACTCGGCATCGCTATAAATTTCTCTAACTCTCTGTAAAAAATCCCTCGGATCTTTAACTTGCTTAGTGAGAAACGTCAGCCGCACCGTTCTATCCAGTGAGTTTCTAACTTCTTCGTGGATACCCCACATTTGAACTAACTTTTCATTAAAACTAATCAATTCTCCGGCGTTAGTAACAGCGAGAATACCGTCTGCCGTTGCTTCCATAGTAGCGTGCAACAAAGAGCGCGATCGTTCTAATTCTGCTGCCATTAATTTGCGTTCCGTGAGATTTCGCACTGCTTTAACCTGCACCAAACGACCTTCGCAAACTACAAATTTGCTACGCACGTCAGCAGGAAAAGCAGTCCCATCCCGCCTGAGAAAAATCGTTTCGCAGACTGTATTGCTGGGTGCAGAAATCATTTGTGGCGCCATTTTGTAAGATTTTGGCGACAGCAGTTCCAGCAAACTCATTCCCACCATTTCCGCAGGTTCGTAACCGAACAGTTCGGCAAAATCCCTGCTGACGCTCAAAATTGTGTCGCGGTCAGCCACGGCAACTGCTTCAAAATAAGCTTCGCATTCGAGCAATTGTGCTGCTGTGCTGCTACCACGATCCCCGGCATAGCTGTTGTTAATTAGCTGTTGCATTTGCGTATTTGCAGAATACAGGGCGGCCATTGCCTGCCGATACATAGCAGTGCGTTTCTCAACTTTTTCAGTAAGGCGAGCGCGATTTTCTCGGAGTTCTCTTTCGACTCTAATTAAATCTGTAATATCTACTGCAAACACGATAACGCCGGCCACTTGACCTGATTCGTCGCGGTAAGGTATTGTATCTGTCCGCACCCAGCATTTGTGACCTGTGGCAGTTGGCAGCAGTTGGACTTTTCCCAGTTTCGGAACGCCGGAATTGATGACCTCTAAATCTTCTAAATAATATTGTTCTGCTTCGTCTGGATAGATTTCATAAAAAGATTTGCCTTCTAGTTGATTTGCGGGCAAACCTCTCGATGCAGCGGCGGCTTGATTAATTCGCAACAAGCGGCTGTCGGTATCTTTGTACCAAATCATCGCCGGCACCGAATCAAAAATAATTTGCTGTTCTTGGTGCTGGCGGCGCATTTCTGCTTCTACTTGTTTTCTTTTAATTATTTCTTGTTCCAGTTTTTTGTTAGCTTTTTTGAGTTCTGCCGTGCGTCTTTCTACTCTTTCTTCGAGTTGGTCGTAGTATTGACTTAGCATATTTTGCTGCTGTTGGCGCCGCATAGCTTCTAATTTAAAGCTTTCGGTCGCCGACAAACTTGACGATACAAACTCTGCTAAGATTGTAGTTAATTCGTGTTCTTCTTCCGTCCACTGGATGCTGGAACCCCGGCGTTCAGCGCTGACTATTCCAGCCATTTGACCAGCCAGCAAAATCGGTACATTCAACAGGGCCGTCGTACCCCGATCTGCAAAATAAAGACTTGCCAGTTCTCGCGTTCTCGGGTCATTTTCGGCTGCCACCGTTGCGATCGCATTTACGGATTTTAAGGCTTGAAAATACGCCGGACAGTCGGCCGCTGTGATGATTATTTGTACGGAATGGAGTTTGGTATTTTGTTCGTAAAAGTCGATACAGTGAAGCTGGGTTTTGTCTTCCCCGTACAGCCAAATACTGGCTCGATCGCAGTTGACAATACTGACAGCGGTTTCCGTGACTTCGCGGATGAATTCTTCTATATTGTTGCGTTCTTTAAGTTGACTTTTGGCTAATTTTGCGATCGCCAAAGTTGAACGGCGCCAATTGTCCTGAGAATTTGGCGGCGGTGCTACCGGCGCAGCGGCCTTAATTTCTTCGCAAACTAACAGTACCACCGGCCGTTGGAAATTGGCAACAGAGTGACTATCGGTATTTTCGTCTATTTTCCATTCTACCGCAGGCAAAGCGCGCGCCGTTGCTTTTACCCACATAATTTTGCCGTCTTTGCGAGTCAAACAGCCTTCCCAACAGGCGACTTTTGGATTTGACGTACCTTTTGTCGGGTGAACCAATCTCGCAAATTCTGACTGCATTTTCCCTTGATCTTGGCAGTAAAATATGTTAAAAATTGAATGACAAATTAATTCCTGCGACCTGTAGGCGAGGCGAGATTCGCCGAATTGATTGAGGGAAAAAACTCTTCCCAAAGCGTCTAGGACGAAGTAAATGCCCGGAAAATTATCGTAGACAGTTCGATACCAATCCTGTTCGACTTGTTGTTTGGTGGACGAAACTTTCGTGGCCGCGAGATCGTCCCCCGTACCTGTCAAGTGAGAATTGTTGGTTTCTGGGTTGCTTGAATGATTTTTTTTAGCAAACACTTTTAGCTTAACTCGACTGTAATTAATTTTACTTTCTGGAATTTAACTTTCTTGTGAAACTAAATTTAACCTGTTATTTGAAAAATTTACAACTTGTAACAAAATTACAGCTTGTCCAGCACGCTGGTTTTCGCGGACGATGCAACCCCTGTGTTTGTTTTTGTAGAAGGAAGAGTTGACAGTTGGCAGTTGGCAGTTGGCAGTTGGCAGTTGATAGTTGATAGTTGACCGAAAGAAGAAGAAGAAGGAAGAAGGAAGAAGGAAGAAGGAAGAAGGAAGAGTTGACAGTTGACGGTTGACGGTTGACGGTTGACAGTTGACCGAAGGAAGACGAAAGACGTTCGAGGGAAGACCTTTCATTGCAATCAACCACAAGGGTTTCGGCAATTAAGAAAATCTTAACCGTCTTAGCGGTTGCAGTAGTTGCTAGACCGTCTGCGTGCGGGAGATATTTCTGGTGGCGTTGCCGTGTCAGCAGTTAAAACAGCAATTACCCCCTGTGTACTTGTAGTATCCCCGACAATGGAAAAAATTGGCAATCAATTGTTTTAACTAATACGAGTGGGAAGTCCCGCACTCTATCCGTTTACAGGATGAGTGACGGGATGAAAACGAGCAGCAAGCAAATTGAGCGATAGCGAATCCATGATAGAATCGAAATAAGCGGGGATGATAAGAGTAGCCGTGGTGGGCGAACTTTCCGTTGTATAAATGCTAGACACCACCTATCAGTTTCTGACTGGTAGCCCCAAGATCCCTTTCTTGCCGTAAAAGAGCTGATGGATGGGTGAAAAAATCAACAATTCTACTCCTTGGGACACAGGGAGTCTGCCTCGAAGATAAGTAATTATCTTGCTAGTTAGGACCACCTTCGGGTGAGTAAAACCTACGGAGGGAGGATAAGACCAGCTTAGAGATTGCTCGCGTCGAGGCTCTCCCGTTGAAAGAGGAAGCCCGCACTCTATTTGTTTACAATAATGAGTGTCGGGTATGTCACGTATCTATGATAACATTCAAATATCTACTGTTGGGACTGACTTACTTAGGTTTCGGCTGGGGATATTTGCCCTGGCTGCGGATGAACCGGGCGCCGATCGCAATTCTTGGGTCAGCTTTTGCCGTAGATTTGGAGATACTATACCTCAAAACTGCTTGGCAGGCGATCGACCCGCGTAAGATGGTTGTTTCTTGCGAATGGCGATCGTGAATACAGTTAATTCGACTGTTTAATAAACATTGCCAATAATTAAATTCAGTAAATTCCGATCGCGCACTTCGTTGCCGCAGGCTTTAGTCATATAGTTTATACTGAATCTTGTGCAGCCAACGCTAACGAGGTAAAGAAGAGTGACTACCCTAAAACCAGTTGCTAAACCCCGACTTAATTCTGCATTCAAACAATTGATGTCCTTGCACTGGGTGATGTCAGTTGGCTATTTAGTGCTGTTTGTTGGCGGTACATTTATGGCTCAATTGCCGAGAGAATTGTTTATTCGAGGCCCCCTTTACGATTTTCACAAATCTGTAGGAGTGCTGACAATGGCTTTGCTGACTTTGCGGATTTTGACTCTGCTGCGGGTAGGGTGGAAAAAATATACGAAACGCCTGCCAAAGTTTACGCGGGAATGGTACAAAAATTTTGCTCTCCACGCGACTTTGTACGTTTTTATGTGGCTGGTTCCAGTTGCAGGTTTCTTTTTTTCTAACTCTTTCAAAAGTAACAACGTGAAATTTTTCGGAATTGTTTTACCGGATGTGTTTCCGCAGAATTCCGCAATGGTTGAGGTGGGAAGGAGTTTACATTTTTGGCTGGCGTACACGTTTTTAGCCTTCGTGATTTTGCATATTTTAGCTCAAAAGAAAGTTGTGAGGGCTAATTGGCGCAGGTTGGCAAATTTTGTGCGGACTAAGTTTGCGTAAAAGTTCGGCAACGAGCAATGTATGGGATGTAATATCGTTTGCGGTTAGATCGAAATGATTTAACCGCAGAGAGCGCAGAGGGCACAGAGAGAGAAAATAGAGATGAATACAGGATGGATGCAATCGGATTTGATATAACTGAGATATTGGACTGCAACATCTCAGATGTAACGGATGTAAGGGAGGTCAGGAAAAAGGAAGTAGTTGATGCGATCGGGCAATAAGTAGGTAGGCGGGATTAAACCGAACTATGTAACAGTATGTAAACAGAGCTAAATCATTTACGCTTAGGGGATTTGGATAATTTACAATCGTTTAGATACTTGCATTTTACAGCGCCTACTTACTTAATATCGATGGTTCCGGCAATGGAAAACATCTCGATCGCCGAAAAGGTTTCTATAAATTTACTGCAAAACTGGCTATTTTCCACGGTGATATTTTGAAAGTTTTCCCATCGCCTGACTTTTGAGGCAAATCTACGGGTTGTTCTAATAAATCGACGGAGTGACTAATCGCCAAACCCAAATCGCTATTTAATTCCAACTTCGCCTCTTGGCCGTGACACTCGTAACACCGCAAAATCCACAAATTCGGATTGTCCTCGGACTGTTTGAATGCCATCAGCACTAAATTTTCGGCGGACAAATCCAAGAACTTGCCAACTGCTGGTAAACTCTTGTGTCGGCTTTCTTCCAACTTTGGCAAAACTTTTACCAGCAGTGGCAAATTCAACTCGTACCCGTGCCGAACTGTGTCGGCTTCTTGCCAATTTCCAGCGTGGGGATAGACGGCACAAGTAAATTCGGAAACTCCTTTATCTGCTTGCTCATCCGGCCAAGTGGAACTTCTGAGCAAAGTCAGCCGAATTTGATTTGGTTGAATGTCGCAACCGTATTTACAATCGTTAAGCAAACTGACTCCAAAACCGTCGTTGCTGATATCAGTCCAGCGGAAAATCGGTACTTCCCATTTGGCTTTTTCTGCCGGTGTCTGCGGCTTGGTCGATCGCGCGATCGCGCCGCCGGGAATTTCGCAAGTTGCAAAATCTGCTGCGACATTTAACCCGAAGGCTGTTTTGACTAAAACGTGAGTTTCTTGCCAATCTACGACTGTCTTGATTTTCAGCAGCGGGGAACCTACTTCTACTATATAATTTTGGCGAAACTCCGATTTACCAATTTGCATAACTACGCGCAAACTCTGCCGCACTTCTCCCCGGTCTACCCAAGAAATCTGTTTGAGTATCGGGGCGGGCAATGGATATTTTTGGTAATTCGGATCGATATTCCAAGCATCCCAATATTGGCCGCTGTCTTGAAAGGCTTGCAGTTGATTTCCTCCGACTGCATTCAGGACTTCTCTATTATTTGCTTTATCCCAAATGCTGGATAAATTACCAGTTTCTGCGTCTACTGTTGCCCGAATAAGCTCATTTTCTAACACCATTTCTGGGGCTGGAAAATGCGTTTCTTGACAAGGCGTGTTTTTTTGTGCTATACCGTATGTAAGTTTCGATAAATATGTCTTTTTTTCGGTTGCTGAGCTTACTGACGGACGATCGACTGTTTGAGCATCTTGACGACAGAGCCAAAAAACGCGGTAGCCGATCGCCGGAACACTATCTGCCGAAAATAACAGTGTAGATTGAGGATCGCCCTTAACAATCTGCGAAGTCAACCGTTGTCCGGATAAGTCATAAATTTGCCAAGCCCAATCGGGGGAATCGGGAAGAGTTAGAGTTAAGGCGACAACTTCAGAGCGCGACCAATTGAGAGAATTGAAAACAAAAATCGGTTGAGCGTCCGGCTGCGGAGGAGAAGGCAGAGAAATTTGAGCAGCGATCGCATCTAAGGATTGTAGCAGGATGTGGCGGCAAGTGCGATCGACCCGATCAAAGGCTAGATTAGCATCAGTGTAGACCTGGGCGATCGCCGAACCGGGCAAAATATCGTGAAACTGGTTAAACAACACCTGCTTCCAAGCCGATTCTAACTCAACTTTCGGATAAACCGCACCAGTGCAGATTGTGGCGATCGAAGACAACAACTCGGCTTGATAGAGCAAATCTTCGCAGCGACGATTTTGGCGTTTTTGGTCAGCGCGAGTCGTGTAACAACCCCGGTGGAATTCTAAGTAAAGTTCGTCTTTCCAAATTGGGAGAGGGGGAGAGGGGTTCAACAGTTGACAGTTGACAGTTGACAGTTGACAGTTGGGGGAGAGGGGAAGATTGGGGGAATTTTTTAGTTGGGATTTCTCTTGGTGAATCTCGGTTGGGAAATCAAGGTATTTAGATTCTGATTCGGAGATTTTACTGGAAAAATCACCTGTTAAGCCGGACAAATTCTCGGTTGTTTTCCGAAGTTGCAAATTTTCCTTGTTTTTTGCCGAATTCGTTTGACTTTCGGATAAAGTTGCGGAATTTTCGAGTAATTTTTCCGAGGCGACATCCGATAAAGTTTCTACAACTCCAGAAATTGGTAAACTTGCGGGATTCTTTAGATTAGAGTTGAGGCTTTCGGGTAAACTTGCGGATTTTTCGAGTAAATTTGGAGGTGCGACATCCGATAAAGCTTCGACAACTTCATAAATTGGTAAACTTGCGAGATTTTTGAGATTGGAGTCTAGGCTGTCTGGTAAACTTGCGAAATTTCCTGATGCGACACCTGATAAAGTTTCTACAACTCCAGAAATTGGCAAACTTGCGGGATTCTTTAGATTAGAGTTGAGGCTTTCGGGTAAACTTGCAGAATTTTCGAGTAATTTTTCCGAGGCGACATCCGATAAAGTTTCTACAACTCCAGAAATTGGCAAACTTGCGGTATTTTTGAGATTAGAGTCTAGGCTGTCTGGTAAACTTGCGAAATTTTCGAGTAAATTTGGAGGTGCGACATCCGATAAAGTTTCGACAACTCCAGAAATTGGTAAACTTGCTGGAGTTTCCTGAGTTGAGGTTCGACTTCCAGGTAAAGTTGCGGAATTTTCGAGAAAGTTTCCCGAGGCGACACCTGATAAAGTTTCGACAACTTCAGGAATTGGCAAATTTGCGGGAGTTTTGAGATAGGAGTTGAGGCTTTCGGATAAAGTTGCGGAATTTTCGAGTAAATTTGGAGGTGCGACATCTGATAAAGTTTCGACAACTTCAGGAATTGGCAAACTTGCGGATTTTTCAGATTGCTGTCTTTGACTTTCGGATAAAGTTGCGGAATTTTCGAGTAATTTTCCCGATGCGACACCTGATAAAGGTTCGACAACTTCAGGAATCGGCAAACTTGCGGGAGTTTTTAGATTGGAGTTGAGGCTTTCGGGTAAAGTTGCGGAATTTCCCGATGCGACATCCGATAAAGGTTCGACAACTTCAGGAATTGGCAAACTTGCGGGAGTTTTGAGATTGGAGTTGAGGCTTTCCGGTAAAGTTGTCGAATTTTCGAGTAAGTTTGGAGATATGACATCCGCCCAAGTTTTGACAACTTCAGGAATTGGCAAACTTGCGGGAGTTTTGAGATTGGAGTTGAGGCTTTCGGGTAAAGTTGTGGAATTTCCCGATGCGACATCCGATAAAGGTTCGACAACTTCAGGAATTGGCAAACTTGCGGGAGTTTTGAGATTGGAGTTGAGGCTTTCCGGTAAAGTTGTCGAATTTTCGAGTAAGTTTGGAGATATGACATCCGCCCAAGTTTTGACGACTTCAGGAATTGGCAAACTTTCGGGAGTTTCCTGAGTTGAAGTTCGACTTCCGGGTAAAGTTGCGGAATTTTCTGGTAAATTTGGAGATATGACATCCGCCCAAGTTTCGACAACTTCAGTAATTGGCAAACTTGCAGATTTTTCAGACAGTTGTCTTTGACTTTCGGATGAAGTTGCGGAATTTTCGAGTAAATTTGGAGGTGCGACATCCGACAAAGTTTCGACGACTTTAGGAATTGGCAAACTTTCCCGACTTGGCGACTGCGAAACATCAGATATAGAATCAACCTCGGCAACTTCCGGCAAAAACTGACTCTCAATCAAAGACAAATAATCAACAGCCTTGATAAACTCTAACCTTGGGAAAAAAGGCGACAATTTCCAGCGTTTCGCCACTTCTAGCATATCGCGAGTCGGGCCGCCGCCGTGGTCGCCAACTCCCGGCAACCAAAGAGCATCTTGCAAACCAGTCTTAACTTGCCAGTCAAAAGCATGACTTGCCATTTTAACCGATTCTATGTTTTCGCCGATCGCGCCAGACATCATACTAAATATTTTAGTACCGTCTAACCCTTCCCACCAAAACGCACCGTGGGGAAATTGCGTCGAATCATTCCAGCGCAACTTCTGCGTCACAAAATAGTCAACTCCACCTTGCCGCCAAATCTGAGGTAATTGCCACCCAAAACCAAAAGTATCCGGTAGCCAAGCCACCCGCATCAACTCCCCAAACTTTTCTTTAGCATAACGCTGTCCGTAAAAAACTTGCCGCACCATTGACTCAGCCGAAATCAAGTTTAAATCCGGTTCAACCCACATCCCGCCGACAACTTCCCAACAACCAGCCGCTACCTGTTTTTGAATTGCTGCAAATAAGTCAGGGCGGTGCTCTTCCATCCAAGCATAAAGTGCTGGAGTTGAATGACAGAAAATCAAATCGGGAAACTCGGATTGCAATTTCAATACCGACTCAAAAGTTCGTTCCGCCGCTTCCCAAGTTTCCGGGACAGGCCACAGCCAAGCTAGGTCTAAATGAGCGTGACCAACCAAATAGATTTTACCTATATATATAGATGTATGGCAATTTTCAAGTAAGTCAGCTCTGGATTGGGAATTGGGAATTGATAAGGGGGAATTGGTAATTGGTAATTGGTGATTGGCCCGCGAGTGCATGACTTTATCGAGAAAAGCTATATCGCCAGTTTCACCTATATATATAGATGTGCTATTCGTATTTTCTGAAACCCGAGAAAGTTTCTCCCTGCTTCCTCCCTCTGCGCCCTCTGCGCCCTCTGCGGTTAAATCATCTAACTCCCCAGAAAAAGAAGTAAAGTTGAGACTTTCACCTATAGATGTGCTATTCGTATTTTCTGAAACCCGAGAAAGTTTCTCCCTGCTTCCTCCCTCTGCGCCCTCTGCGCCCTCTGCGGTTAAATCATCTAACTCCCCAGAAAAAGCCCGCAGATATCCCAGTAAATTGTGTCGCAATACAGATAAAGATCGATCGAACTTGGCGCGATCCGGCAAAGCAGACCAATCAATCAAACCAACCGCCCAATCAATCCCAGATTGCAGCCTTTCTCCCTTGACGTACATTCGGCGACTTGCTAAGATTTCGACGGGCAGGTCTTGGGAATCTTCGTTTCCTAAATTTCGATCGATCGCACTTTGCAAAATCTCTAATTCGTCCGCCACAAAACTCGGATCGAAACAAGTATAGTCCGCAGCTTCGTACAAACAAATCGATCGCACTAAAGCACCGTTATCGTGCCCGGGACTTACCAGCCGCAAAACAACTAAAAATTCATCTCCCGGATTCACCGACGCACTCAACAAAACTCGATCGGCACAATCGAATAAATCACCTTGTCCAACTAACTCACCGTTGACAAAAATAGTTGCATCTTCCGCCCACCAAGTCAAACTCAGCAGCAAACGCAAACCTGCTACAGGATAGCCGTGCAAATTTTCAGGAATGACAAATTTCTGTCCCAAACAAACAACTTGCTTCCCCGATGGCCAAGCAATATGTCGTTTTTCGTTAAGTTCAACAACCTCTCCGTTAGAAATACCTACCGAACCGACAGCAGATGAGTCAGCATCGCAGTACCTCCAACCAGACTGAACCTCCACTTGGCTGAGGCGGCGCAACTTCTCTACAACTTCAGAAATATTATTGCTAGCAGGTGGCACAACGGCGCTCATATTTAGCTAAAATAGGACTTGCGTAGGAATCTGGGCTCAGTATCGAACCGCGAAGACGCAAAGGACGCGAAGAAATAAAGGTTTCAGAGGGTTTGAAACTGGGATTGAGATCCAGTTTTGATTTTAGTGCACAATTCAGCAATTCCGGCGCGAATCTAAAACCTGAATTCAATAATTAAACTTATGTCCGACGGTTACTACGGCCCATACCAAAGCCGACTATTAAATTTTATATCCAAACAGTCCCGCCAAGTTGCCGATAATTGCGATCGCACTTGGCGACAAATTCAAGCAGCAACCCTCAACGCTACCCAAATTCTACTTTATCCAGCTTACTTGCTCGTCCAAAGTTCCAGAATGTTGAGCCGGCAGTTGCGGGAATCCAGCCAAAAAGTAGATTTACCGGAACTTCAAGAATATGACGGCGATGAAAATCCAGATTTTTCGGGAAATTGGTATCCAGGAGAAGTTTCCGATGAAAGTTCGATCGACCAAATCTTAAACCTGGCTGCAAATTTGCTAAACTCGTCCCAAACCGCTACAACTTTAGTCAGTTTTGGGCTGTTAATCCAGACAAACCCAGCAACTGAAAAAGCCGATCGCGATTTGCATCCAGCCATCAACTTTATCAAACAAGCTGCCAAGCATCAAACAACTTCCGTCTTAGAACCTCCTCAGGCTAAAACTGTATTAGACAGACAATCCCAAAAAGTTCAGGGCATCGCAACTTTTATCCCAGCCCGCACTTTAGTCTTAGTCGGAGATGAAAATCGCATATTAGATATTTTGACACCCGAACAGCAAGAACTTCTGGAAAGTCGCATAACTTGGGAAGTCGCTAACTCCGGGCCCGGACGCCGGGAAATTACTCAAAAAGAATTAAAATTTAATCTCGGTTTAGAGTCTGCTGCGAAAAAATCTCGGTTGGCGCCGGTGCGTCGTTTTTGGGAATTGATGGCCTGGCTTCAGTCGAGTCCGGTTGCTCTGAAAAGAAATCAGTTTGGAGAATCAATCCTCGCAGTCAAAAGCGCGATCGACCGCAATGCCATTTTAGTTCAAAGAGCAACCGCATCGATCGCTCCGGCCAACACCGCAGGGCCGGCGATTGATCCATCAAATTCGATCGACCGCAATACCCCAAAATTAGAACCTAATTTTAACAGCAAGTTCGATCGCACCGACAATCCGATCTCCTTTGTCACATTACTCGATCGCGCTGCCGTCAACCTCGAAGAATTTACCCTCCCCCCAACAGCCAAAACCACCGCTGACAATCCCGAGGTAAAACTTGATACCTCCGCCCCAGAAACAAATTTAGGTTTGTCAGCCCGCGAAATCCTCGAAAAATACGCGAAAAACATCGAACAAATTATTTGGTCGTCCGTAGACCAACTGCTGGGCAAAGAAACGGCAGCTAGTGACAATACCGAAAAAGCTGTCGCAATTCAGTATTATTTAAAACAACGCCAGGAACAAGAGCGAACAGAAAACAGCCAAAAGGTCGATCGACCTTGGTTGAATTGGCAAGACTTATTCGGAGAACCAGCACCGCAGCACTTAATCCCAGCAAATGCCGAACCAGAGGCAAATGTTAAAAGCCTCATATCACAAAATACCCCAGAAGTCAAGCAAGAAATTGCAGAAACAGTAGAATTGTCAGAAAGTCGATCGACCGCAGTCTCAACATCGCCTTACCCAGAAGCAATTCACCGCCTGCTAGCACAGCTAAAACAGAGCTTGCTTACAAAAGTCCCACAAAGTCAACCCCAAACAGGCTCAAACTTAGCCGTCACTCCAGAAAATAAATCAGGACTCGCAGCAGAATCAACCCCAGAGCGCGCGCCGGAGACCCAAGTGCCAAAAAACACCAACCCGAACACCGCACAAACCAGCAAATCCCCAGCAGCAATCGCCCCCACCACCAGCAGATACACCCCCGCCACCAGCGTCACAGCACCCAAAAATCAGAGTGCAGGTCTCCCGCCCGCAGACGAATACTTAGAAACCAAAGCAGAAGCGATGGGTTACATTAAACACCCACTAGAACAAGTGCTCGAATGGCTCGATTTAGTCATGGTGCGCGTCGAAAAAATCATCGAGCAAATCTGGAATTGGGCAAAAACCAACTTGCCAACCATCCTCAAAAGCAAAAATAAAATTGACTAATCTTTAGTTAAGCTGTTGTGCATTTAAATTGTATATTTCAAATCCCGATCGAACAATCCTCGAACCCTCTCCCTCTCCAACACCACAGGCAATCTAGATCCAACACAGCTTATCAGAACGTCAAATTGAAAACCCCGTCCTTGATGAGGATGGCTTTTTGCCATTGTTAAGTAAAAAACAAATCCATCTTCACAAATCAATATGGTAGAATCAGCACATCAGACAAGATGTAAAAACCTACCCCTGGACTGGGGGAAAGTCTACGCCCAAAACATTTTTGAGGAGATATGACGGGAGCACGCTTCGTGCAAACCCAGTCAGCCTGGGAACCCTAGCAATAGGGATATTTTGACAGAAATGTCTTAAGAATCCCCGTGCCTGTATGTCGGGGACTGTCAAGATAAAAATGTTGCCGCAACAGCAGCAAATCAGCCCGCTATTATGCCATCTTTGGAGACTCCCACAGTGCTAACCCTCAAAATCGTAGTTAATGTAGTTGTTCTATTCTTTGTTTCCCTGTTCGTATTTGGGTTTTTGTCCAATGACCCAGCCCGGAACCCCAACCGCAGAGACATGGAATAAACCAGCTATCTCCGTCGCTGACTCGGGGGCACGTCACCGCAGCCCCCGCGAGTCAGCCAGCAAATCCCCAAAAATTAGTCCAACAAAACTTGACCTCGCACCACTAGCGAGGTTGACGTACAGTAAAGTATTTGCTTACATTTGTTAATTTATGCTCATATTTGCTGTATGCCATACGTTCCGCTCAGAAAAGCAGTCGAATTTCTGGGCTTGCATCCACACACAGACAAGAAAATATGCAGGCGAAGGGAAGATCAAAAGCATCAAAAACGAAGCAGGGCAACGACTCTATGATGTCGAGTCCTACCAGCGCGGTGCAACTAGAACTACCGTTGTTTGCTACTGTCGCGTCAGTTCGCCCAAATAGCGAGACGACCTCGCTAGACAAGTTGACTTTATGCAACAGTAATACCCCAACGCCGAAATCATCCAAGATATCGGGTCAGGACTCAACTTCAAAAGGAAGGGACTGCAAGCCCTACTGGTCAGACTTATGCGCGGCGAACAGCTCACGATTGTTGTTGCCTGTGGCGACATCTAAAGCAGATTCGGATTTGAATTATTCGAGTTCATGGTTCAACAAAACGGTGGACAAATCGTGGTTCTTGACGGAACTGTTCACGCGAGCGAAAGCGAACTCACAAGCTATCTTCTCGCCATCCTTCACGACGACCGTTGCAGAATGCAGGGACTCAGAAGTTACAGCAAGAAGATCAAAGAAGATCCGGCTATTCCTAAATCCTGAACAAAAAGCTTTAATCAAGCAGTGGTTTGGAGTGAGTCGTTTTGTCTACAACGCGACTATCAAATATCTCCAAGAACCAGGCACAAAAGCTAACTGGATGACAATCAAAACTGGAATACTCAACAGTTTGCCAGAATGGGCAAAACCTGTACCTTTCCAAATTAAATCGATTGCCATCAAAGATGCCTGTTTAGCAGTCAAAGCAGCTAAACAGGGTTTTAAAAAAGATGGTCTACTCCGCCAATGCAAGTTTCGGAGTAGAAAAGACACCAAGCAATCTATTTATGTGCCGAAGTCGGCTGTAAAAGACTGCGGTGTCTACCATTCCATTCTGGGTAAGTGTCAATTAACAGAATCTTTGCCTGAAAAGTTCAGTGATGGGAGGTTGACTCTCGCCTACGGAGAATACTATTTAGTTGTTTCTGAAGAAGTGCAACAAACCAAGACCGATAAACAAGGTCGCGTCGTTGCCTTAGACCCCGGTGTCCGTACCTTCATGACGTTTTTCTCTGAAGATTCCTATGGCTGGCTTGGAAATGATTCTAATTTGTACATCCAGAAACTGTGTTTTCGGTTGGACAAATTGGTATCGAAAATCTCTAAAGCCCCCAGTCGGCAGAAAAGAAGATTCAAGAAATCAGCCAGCAGGCTTCGTTGTAAAATCAAGAACTTAGTCAGAGAGTTACATCACAAAGTAGCTAAGTTTTTAGTTGATAACTTTGATGTAATCTTACTGCCTACGTTTGAGAATTCTCAAATGATGTCGAAGTCACGCCGTAAGTTGAGAAACAAAACGGTGCGACAAATGTTGACTCTAAGCCATTACGAATTTAAGAATTTCCTTAAGTGGAAAGCTTGGGAAAATTCCAAACTCGTGATTGACTGCAACGAAGCTTATACCTCAAAAACGGTGTCATGGACGGGCGAAATTGTCAAAAATCTAGGTGGTGCTAGAACTATTAAGTCCGCAGCCACCGGATTGAAGATGGATCGGGATCTAAATGGTGCTCGCGGGATTTTCCTACGGGCATTGGTTGACACGCCTTTGTTGAGAGACTCTCTTAACTTATACGTTTGTTAGCATTTGTTAGCAAAAAAGTGTCGGTTATCTTATGGCGAAAGAAACCCAGTTGACAGTTGACAGTTGACAGTTGACAGTTGACAGCAAACAGGCTGACAGTTGACAGTTGACAGGCTCTTCTGATTTTGAAACGAAGAGGATTAGAGCAACGAATAGTCAGATTTTAATTTCTCCCTACAAGGGTGGAGGCTTTAAACCAATTGTTTCTGGCAATCAACTCAGTTTCTGAGGATCAGTCGGTTAGCTGCGAGGCACACCAGAAGATTTCCGGTTAACCTTGAAACGCTGCCTGTTAAATGCAAAAATTTGGACGATCGATTCTCTGCTATAAAAAACCCTCTAAAATCTAAAATCTAAAATCTAAAATCTAAAATCGGATGATTCACCTGTTCTAACTATGCCCTATCCGGTACCGCCGCCCGAACCCTCTGCCATCATCTACATCGCGAAGCCCAAAAAAGTCGCCCTCACTCTGGCAGCAAATGATGGAGACACCCGCAGCAACTCCGCAGAAATACCGGAACCCAGCCCAGAAATCGTTCAGCCCGAACCAGAACCCTCAGCAGCACTCCTCGGCACCACCCCAGCCATCAGTGGGGCGCCAGAAATTGCTGACCCCGCAACCTCTGTGGAAAGTAACGGCGCAGCAGCGGAATTTCAGCCTCCGACTGCTGTAGGACAACCTGAAACTGTGACAGCCCAGAAAGATACCTCGTTTACTGCTTACCAATTGGGTTCAGTAGAAAATGCCATTGCCGCTCGGAATCGTCAACGAACAGCAAGGGATCAGAGCAAAAAGGACAATAATGCTGTCCGACAGCCAGACGACGGGTATCAGGCTAAAGGCGAGGAGTTAAAAAATAACTCCCCCGAACCTGCGGAGATTCCTGTTCCCGAAGCGCCAGAAGCGCCTGCTACAAAGCAGCAAGAATTGGAGATTCCAACGACGCCAACGACGCCAACGACACCCAAACCAGCCACTCCCGCAGCACCGAAACCGCAGCCCAAACCGGCCGCGCCCGGAGTCCGTACAGCGCCTTCTCAGCGGACAGTGCCATTTCCGGTAAGTCCGGCTGATACGATCGAAGTTAAGGCCGACAGCCAAGAATTTGACGACAAACAGCAAATTGTCACGGCGGTTGGTAGGGTTGTGGTGCGGTTCCGACAAACTGTGATTGATGCCGATCGCGCGATCGTCAATTTAGTCACCCGGCAAGTGATAGCATCCGGTAATGTCGCCTATACCCGCGGCCAACAAGTAGTCCGCGGCCGGCAGATGGAATTCAATCTCGGACTCAACTCCGGCGCAGTCGAACAAGCCAGCGGCGAAATATTCCTCCCCTCAGCAAGTAGCGAGTTAACCCCCACACTACCGACAGATATTAGTGCTGGAACCATTCTAGAACAGCCCCTGAGCGATCGGCTGACCATCCAGCAGCCCCTGCGCGGAGTCAAATCCCCCGGTGCTGCTACTGTTACCATCGGTGGTGGCGGGCAGTTAACAGCACCCCAAATTGTTGGCGCCGTCAACCGCGTCCGCTTTGAAGCAGACAGGCTCGAATTGCTGCCCAGTGGCGTCAGAGTAGCAACCAACATTCGGATTACTAATGACCCGTTTTCCCCACCAGAACTCGAATACAGGGCTCGGAGGGCAACGATTACCAGGATTTCGCCCACGGCTGAGGAATTAGTCACAACTTCCCCCCGCCTAGTGTTTGACAACCGCATCAAAATACCCGTGTATCCCCGCAGGCAAGTTTTTGACAGCCAACAGAAAAACGGGCCCTGCTTGAATTTCGGCTACGACGGCGGCGACAGAGGCGGTTTGTTTGCCGAGTGCGGTTTTGAGGTATTGCAAAACGGGCCAGTACGCCTGACTCTAACACCCCAAATTTACCTCCAGCGAATCGTGGAAAAGAACGGCGGCAATCCGTTTTCCCCCGACAGCTACGGGCTGAAAGCAAAATTGCGCGCGACTCTAGGCCCTCGCACCAGCCTGGAAGGATCCGCGTTATTTCTGAATTTTGATAATTTCCCAGATTTAGCTGAAAATGCTTTTCGGGGGAATTTGCGGCTGCGACAGTCGATCGGCAATCACAATCTAGCCGCAGAATATAGTTATCGCGATCGACTGTTTAACGGTTCTCTAGGCTTTCAAACCGTCAACAGCAGTCTCGGGGCCGTCCTCACTTCCCCACAGATGCAAATCGGCAACACAGGCATCAATTTCAGCTATCAAGCCGGGTATCAATTTATCAATGCTGACACCGATCGAGCAGATTTGCTCGATCCCGTCCGCGAAAACAACCGCATCGATTTGGGCCGAGGCCAAGTCAGCTTCGCCCTCAGCCGCGGCTTCAACCTGTGGCAAGGTCAACCGCTGCCCCGCACACCCACCCAGGGTTTGAGATATACGCGGACGCCGGTGGTTCCCTTTTTGCAACTGGCTTTGGGACTCCGAGGAGTTGGCTCTTATTATAGTAGTGGTGACAGCCAAAGTTCGCTCGCCGGCAGCGTCGGCATTCAAGGGCAGTTCGGCCATTTCTCCCGCCCTTTCCTCGACTACACTGGATTTAACGTGACATACACCCAGGTAGCGCGGGACGGGGTATCGCCTTATTTGTTCGATCGGCTAGTAGATTTGAAAGTCCTGTCTTTTGGACTTGTACAGCAAGTTTACGGAGGGTTTCGAGTCGGGTTTCAAAGTGCTATTAATTTAGACAGCAGGGAAACAATCAGTACGAACTACACTTTAGAATACAGCCGTCGCAGCTACGCAATTATTTTGCGTTTTAATCCCGAACGTCAAGTCGGCAGCCTGACGTTTAGAATTAGCGACTTCAACTGGAACGGCACGCCCCAACCATTTTCCGGCGACGTGCGAACAGTAGAAGGAGGTGTGCGTTTATCCGATTAATTGAATTGGGTAATTCAACAGTTGACAGTTGACAGTTGACAGTTGACAGTTGACCATGGGAGAGCTACCTCTACCCTTAAGTCCGAAGATTGGAGTAATGAATAGTCTGATTTTAATTTCTTCCGCTCCGGCTTAGGCTTTCAACCAATTCTTTCTGGTAATTGGTAATTGGTAATAACGAAGCAAAAACAATCACCAATTCCCAATTTTTCAATTCCCAAGGACTAAAAACTAAGGACTAACGATCGAGTTTGCTCTTCGGGGACAGCACTCCTGACAACTAACAACTGACAACTGACTGCTAAAAGAAGAGGGCGGCCACTCTTGGTACCGCCCCTACCAACTGACAACTAACAACTGACAACTGACTAATTACCAATTCCCATGACAGAAGTGACGGCAATATCTGCACAAGCAGCGGCTCTGCTGGTTCACTACGGTTTTGACCTAGGTGGCAAAAAAGCAGAGAAATTGGCTGGTGAATGGTTGACCAAGTATCCCGCCTATTGGTTGCGTTTAGCAGTGGTTGAAGCGCTTTATCAAGGGCGCTACAAAGCTGTTTCTGTCGGACAGCTATTGAGTATGTGGCACCGGATAGGCCAACCACTATATCATTTTAATCGCGAGTTTGAACGCTTAGTTTGCAACAATTTTCCTCAAGATTTAACCTTTGAAAGTTATGCTCAACCGTCGCAGGAAGAGATACTTTTATCCCACCCAGAATCCGAATTCGGTGTCGCCGAAATAGATACGAGCAAGCAGTCAGAAGCAGAAATCGATCGCGCGTCAGATGCAGAAGTCCCCAATACAGAGGCCCTGGAAACAGAAAAAGTCGCCACTGCCGGCGATCGCACTCAAGAAAATACAGAAGTTGTAGTATATGAAGATGTGAATGTTACCGCCCTGGCCGATGGAGCTGAACCCGATCGCAAATTAACAGACAAACCTATCGCCAAATCATTCCCAGTTGCCAAACACACTGATTTTCACACCAAGTTAAAAGCCGTTGCCCGAGAAGGCCGCAGAAAGAAAAGAGAAAACATCAAAAAGAAATAATATCAAATCCGGTAGCATTATCCTGTATTAATCTCTCTATTCTCTCTGTGTCCTCTGCGGTCTGGAGCGGTTAAATCATTCCGAAATTTTGGGAAAATTACTCAGGATAGTTGTGGCTTGTATTCATTTTTGGAAATTAGATATAGAGGTTCTCCGTGGGAGTGAGGTACTCACCAATTAACCGAAAGAATTGGTTGAAAGCCGGAACCCTTATAGGGAGAAATAAAAATCAGACTATTCATTACTTTAATCCTCTTTCTTTATTTCTTTATTTCTTTCTCAACTGTCAACTGTCAACTGTCAACTGTCAACTGATTAACGCTGTCAAAAGTTAACTTTTTGGACTTCCACCCATCCGAATTTCCGAACAAAAAGATGCTTGTTCCGTACCGTCAGCTTGCTTAACAACGCTAGTCCTCAAGCGCAGATTGGGGATGAGATACCACAGCCTTTCTTCAGCACGGACGGTATCTGATTCTGTAATCAATGTCAGCACATCGTCGCCGCCCATCACGTAACGGGTGTTTCCCTTGGCTTGCAACACTTTGCCTTCGCTAGGATTTTCGGGATTCGGGACGATCGCTAATATTGTAGAACCAACTTGTTTAGCTTGGTTGCGATCGGGAACACCGTCCCAAGAAATCCGAACGCCCCTGAGTCCAGTTGAGTCCGGGTTAGTCGAGTGCTGTTGGCAAAGTTTGACGACTGCTGCATCGTTAGCTGTCAGCATTTCGATTTTGAGGTCAGATTTACCTGCTTGCAATTCCCCAGAATTGAGATTGTGTACGGTGCGCTGGGAAAACCATTTGCCTGCACTTAACTCGAAAAACTCGATAACATCCATGAAATTTGTCTCTAAACTTAAATAGTTCTTGATTTGCGATCGCGACTTGCGCGCTATCGAGTCAGAAAACCTGTTTCTTCTTGAGTAGCTAGCGGCCAAACCAATGATTTTAGCAAGAAACCCGGTTTAATAGTGCAAGTCCTATTTTCTATTTTAAAGGAACGGGGCGCACCTGCAAAGCTTTTCGGGATGTTTGAGCCCAGCAGGTTGAGGTACGCAATCCAAGCAGGCGGACATCTGTCGGGCCGATGCAGCCCGATCGACGTGAACTACCACACCCCAACCGCTAGGCGGTATGGGGCGGGCTTCCCAATTCAACGGCAACCGCCTCTACAGTCGTAGACTTACGCCCAAAGCGCTTTGGTCTTACATTGCCTCCAAGGGCAGCAGCGCTGGTTCCCAACGCCAATATCCGCAAGCCTTCATTTTTGATATTGATAGCTGCATTCACATCTCTGTCGTGATGCACATTGCAATGGGGACAGAGGAAAGAACGCACTGAGAGTTCCATCTTTGGGATGGGTAGCAGTGTTGCATTACAGAGGTGTGATGAAGGGAAAAAACGCCCGATTTCTAGGTAGATTTTTCCGTCTTGCTCTGCTTTATATTTCAACATGGTTTGGAACATTCCCCATCCAGCGTCAGAGATTGACTTTGCTCGATTATGATTCTTCACCATGTTTTTGACTGCCAGATCTTCTACCACAATCACTTGGTTCTCGTTGACTATCTTGCGGGATAGTTTGTGTAGAAAATCTTCTCTCACTCTTGAGATTTTAGACTGCATCTTTGCCAGTGCAACTTTAGCCTTACGTCGCTTGTTTGTCGTTTTATCGCGTTTCCGAGAGAGCTTACGCTGCTTGCGTTTTAGGTTGCGTTCATGCTTTTTGAGGTGCTTCGGATTATTGAACTTAGAGCCGTCAGAAGTGACTGCAAAATCAATCAATCCCAAGTCAACCCCAACCGCTTTACCTTCACTGCTTGGAACTGGTTTAGCGGTTTCGTCATCCAGCAGCAGAGACGCATAGTACCGACCATCCGGCATTTTCGACACCGTGACCGTCTTGAGTTTCCCAACACAGTCCCGATGAATTTTTGCTTTCACCGTTCCCAAGTTGCCGGGGAATTTGATTGCAGCATCGCTCAAGATTTTGACGTTCTGAGGATACTGGATCGACTGACGACCATAGCGAGATTTGAAAGTCGGGTACTCGGCCCGTCCATCAAAGAAGTTGATAAACGCCTGAGACAGATTCAGTACGGATTGTTGCAAGCATTGGGAATAGCATTCTTTCAGCCATTCATACTCTTGCTTCCATACCGGGATCTGTTTCTTCATGCTGAGAGCAGACAAGCCTTTACCGCTTCTAAAAACCTGGACAAACCTACCCACAGGTAATTTGGATCCCAGTATAAGTCTGCGGTGTAACTTTGAGTCGATCGCCACTAACGCGCTTGCGCTTGGCTGATGCCCGACATCACTGCTCGACATCAGCCTTAACCAGTGGCCCCCAGTTAGAGACTCCATAGTAATCGTGTCTGCGATTAACTACCGAGCACCGACCGATAAACATATTAAATTGGTACCAAGCGCCCCATACGTGCTTTCTGGGGTTCACCCCCAGATAGGCGGACACGGGGCGCGGCAATCTTTCACTTCCATTCATTCCTCTTCTAGCAATAGCTATTGCAGCACTAATATCCGAGGACAACCCATAGATCCGAGCGTATTTAACCAATCCGATTAAACTGGTGTAAGCCGGATTGCGAGTAAATAACGAAATGCCTCTATTGGATAAAATCGACTCCAAAAGCTGATAAAAACGACTGTAAGTCCAGTTCGATAGCATCCGAGCATATTTTCTTCCTTTCTCCCTTAACTGTGATTTCTTACCAGTAAAATCTAAGGATTCGCCAACAATCGGGCAAGCAAACGCAGTAGCTAATTGGGCTAGCTGCAAGATAGCACCTACAATTTGAGCATCTTGTTTACCGCGAGGTAAACCCATTTGCAGAGCTATTTTACCTCTCGATCTTAAATTACCTTGACCGTCGATATACGCCCAACCAATCGAACTCGGATTGAGGTCAATGCCAATGCAACCGTACTCGAGCGAGCGGCTTACTTGTTTTACTGGTAATGGGGTAAATTGTACTGCTACTACCCAACGGTTGTCCTGGCGGTAAAAGTGCCAGGTTTTAGCACCCACCGAAGGCAACCGATTCAGATTTCTGTCAAAATTACCGATGGCTGAAGTGACATATTTCCCAAATTTAGCCTCCAGGCAATTAGGCACTCTAAATTTCAGATTGTTGCCATCCCACTGACAAGTTTGATTGCCATAACTTTCATCCTTCGACCCTACAATGAATAGTTCACGCTTGTTGACCTTGACTCTCAGTGGTGCCACTTTCAGGTGGGCGAGGGTTTGAGTTAATTTGTAGATGTATCTTTTCTTGTTGTGGATGGCAAATTTCAGGTGATACCAGTTGGTCTTGCGAGTTTTCCTGTCGCTCGCTAGGGGGAAATTACACCCGCTTGAAGAGTGCTGCCAATGTCGTTTGGCGTAAAATTTTTGGGCTAATAGGAGTTTTCTTTGTGCTTTCTTTAACCAAGATGCAGCGGATTTCAGTCTAGATGCTAATTGGGACAGATATCTAGTTCTCGCTTTATCTGCTGAATCTACTTTGCCGGATGATAAAGCAATTACTCCGTTGGCCTGACGTTTGTTGATGCCGTAGGTCTGTTGTATATGAGTATTCCAACTAGATTTATTGAATTTGATTTCTCGATTTAATAAATGGTTAACCGTCTCGATTGTTGCTCGATAAAACACTCCTGAAAATGCCGTTAAAAAACACTCAAATTCAGTATAACCTGCGGGGTTAAGTTCGGCTTCGGGAGTTGGTAATCCTTTACAGTAAGTGAGAGTCGTCATAATTTGATAAATTAGCTGCCTTGATTGTGAGTGAAACTAGACATTAGCTGCTCTAATTGCAGAAAATGTCTAGTTTCATCACGAATTGTCACGTTATTGTTGGACTGTTCTGTAACCCGTCTCTTTATAAGTCAATGACATCACCGAAAGAGATTGATTCCACACCCATCGCACACACCCGAAAGCTTGTGCAAGATGAGCTTGTTGTATATCAGTTGGATAGATTCTGACCTTAACTGCCTTTAACACGATCGCGACCTTTATCACGCTTCTGTAACTCTGATAACGCAATAAGTTAAGAGTGTGTATGAATCTCTCGTTAAGCTTCGTGAGAGATGGGACGCTCGATCCAGCGTCCCTGGCTTTCATCCCACACCAACTAAGAGTATGGTGTGGGGATTCCCGCCGATCGACCTAAAATTAGAGCATTCGGCACGGTATTTCGCTAAACAAGTCTTGGAGAGCACATCAAACAGGATGGCGCGCTCACAAATTTTACCTTAACTCCGTCCAAAAACGGGTACAGCCTGCCAACTTAAGTTCTGCAAATTTTAGTACAACGTTCAACTTTCCAGATTCACTGCGCTGCAAGTCAATTTTTTAATTGTAAGGGCGATCGTCCTAGCCTCCGTCTCAAACTTGTACAGCGACTTTTCCTGAAGGTAGCCGAAGGAAGTCGAAGTATCCAAAATCAAAAATCAAAAATCAAAAATCAATTGTGTGGAGCGATCGACAATCATTGCCCAAAACCCGTTATGTTAAGAAAAACAACGATATATGTCAGATAGTTGTCGATCGGTAGATTTTGGGCTTTGAGTTGAACGATCTTGGTGGCGGTTGATGGCAATCGCAGGCATTGAAAATTCTCAAACCAGACTCAGACAAAAAAACCAGCGATTCATCGAAGGATCGCCAAACCGAGGGCAGCAGCCCGGTAGCAAATAGCCTTCAAATATGCCATGCTAAGTAAACGAGCAAAGTAAGTGAGAAAACTTTCTCGATCGGGTTTTGGGCAAGGTGCAGCTAGCGATCGCATACATTAAAAAAAAAGACATCCACAAATTTATGAGCGAGTTTACACAAGGGCTGGATAAAATGCAGCCCGCAGAACAGACGCACTGTTTGGGAATCCTACCAAGTCAGCTAGCAGCAACTTCCGACTCAGATAAATTATACAGCTTACTAACAGATTACAATTTTATTGAAGCCAAGCTGTCAACATCGGGAGCACAAGCACTAATAGAAGATTATGAGTTAGCAACAAGTCCAGATATTATCACCTCCGATGAAAAAGCCGACAAACTCAAATTAATCCAAGAAGCAATCAGGCTTTCTGCCCACATTTTAGCCAAAGATAAAACCCAACTAGCTACCCAACTAATTGCCCGGTTGATGCGCTTTGAAATTCCAGAAATTCAAGCACTTCTAGCCCAAGCGCAACAACAGAAAATACCCTGGCTGCGGCCGCTAACGCCCAGCTTTACCCCCCCTGGTGGCAGATTGCTACGCACTCTCACCGGACATACAGATTGGGTACAAGCTGTAGCAATCACCCCCGACGGCAAGCGAGCAATTTCTGCATCCTCCGACCACACTCTCAAAGTTTGGGACTTAGAAACAGGAGAAGAACTTTCCACCCTCAAAGGTCATCTTACCTACGTTAATGCTGTAGCCGTAACCCCAGACGGAACAAAAGTAATTTCAGGTTCTTGGGACAATACTATTAAAATTTGGAATTTAGCTACTGGAACAGAAATATTAACATTTGCAGGCGATACTTTTGCAGTAGAAGCTGTAGCAGTAACTCCCGACGGCAAGCGAGTAATTTCTGGTTCCTGGGACGGCAGCATAAAAGTTTGGGATTTGTCAACAGGGGCTGTGGTTTTCAACCTCAAAGGTCACAGCAGTTTTGTCCAGTCCGTAGCAGTAACTCCCGACAGCAAACGGTTGATTTCCGGGTCAGGCGACAACAGCATTAAAGTCTGGAACCTAGAAACAGGAAAAGAACTTTTTACCCTTACCGGTCACGCAGATTGGGTAAAAGCTGTAGCAGTAACTCCCGACGGCGAACACATAATTTCCGGCAGTTACGACGGCACAATCAAAGTTTGGAGTTTGAGTGCCAGAGAAAAACTTTTCACTTTAGGAATTCACAGCAGTTTCGTCCAAGCTGTGGCAGTCAGTCCCGACGGAAAACGCGTAGTTTCGGCCGCAGGCGACAAAACGCTGAAAGTTTGGAATTTGGAAACAAAAGAAGAACTATTTACTTTTACCAATCACATCGCCCCGGTGAATGCTGTAGCTGTCACCCCCGACGGCAAGCGGATAGTTTCTGGTTCCTCTGACAAAACTCTCAAAGTTTGGCACTTAGAAACAGGCAAAGAAAATTTATCATCTGCAGGTCACGATGACTGGGTAAATGCTTTAGCAGTGACTGCCGACGGTAAAAAAGCAATTTCCGGTTCTGGAGACAACAGCATTAAAGTCTGGAATCTGGCAAATGGAGAGGAAATTTTTGCGATTCCCGGTCATAAAGATTGGGTAAAAGCAATCGCTGTTACCCCCGACAGCAAGAGAATAGTTTCAGGTTCAGGTGACAAAACAGTTAAAGTTTGGAATCTGGAAACTGGAGAAGAAATATTTAGTCTTACAGGTCATACAGATTGGGTAAATTCGGTTGCTGTTACCCCCGACGGCCGGCGGTTAATTTCTGGTTCGGGAGACAAAACTATTAAAATTTGGAATTTGGAAACAGGAGAGGAAGTTTTTACATTTATCGGTCACACCGACGGGATAAAAGCTGTGGCAGTTACTCCCGATGGCAAGCGGATAATTTCGGCTTCCGGCGACACAAGTCTGAAAGTTTGGAGTTTGGGAAAAGAAAATAATATTTTGGCAAATTTATGGAATTTAGTCGTAAAAAATCAACTTTTTACTCTCAAAGGTCATGAGAGTTTTGTGAATGCTGTGGTAGTTACCACAGACGGTAAATGGGGAATTTCTGGGGGGAGGAAGAAACTGATTAAAGTTTGGGATTTGTCGAGTCAAAAGGAAATTTTTACTTTGACGGGTCATGCGGATGCGATTACAGCTTTGGCGACTGTGGGAAATAGAGTGATTTCAGTTTCGGATGATAATACTCTGAAAGTTTGGGATTTGTTGAGTCGAAAAATAGTTGCTACTTTCAGGGGAGATAGTGCTTTGAAAGCTTGCGCTATGGCACCAGATGGGGTGACAATTGTCGCGGCGGAAGCTTCGGGACAAGTGCATTTTTTGAAGTTGGAAGAGGGGAAGAGTCAGTTGACAGTTGACAGTTGACAGTTGACAGTTGACAGTTGACAGTTGACAGTTGACAGTTGACAGTTGACAGTTGACAGTTGACAGTTGACAGTTGACAGTTGACAGTTGA
>NZ_JAHRFA010000066.1:0-41920 GCF_020883045.1 Microcoleus sp. CAWBG58
TTTGCACGGCGACAAATCATTATACCTTAAAAAACCTCAAATGATTGCATAGCAACCATCTCAGGTTTTGAAAATTATGATTTGTTTGAAAATTAAATCCGATCGAATATCTGCGGAATGTGGGTTTTACGGAGATGATTTTTCCGAAAAACAGCGTCGGCTCCTTGCTGTTTTACCAAAACTAAATCGACATAATTACCATAAGCTTGATCTGCTAATACCACATCGTCGGGGACTAAATTTCCATAAATTAAACGGCTCATCACAATCTCACTCACCGCCAAGGATGCTATACCAGCAGATACCACTGCACCTGTAAGTAATGAAAATAGAACTACCATTTTTGCAATAGTCCATCCACATCCTGGTTTTTGATTGCTGTGTTGCGGATACTCGGCTTGATTTTCCTCAGTATCACTCATCAATACTGTTGTCCCATCTAATACTCGCACTCGTCGTCCACACCATTGTTGTTCTATCCTCCCTTCCTTTTCTAAGTTTTCTGCGACTATTGGTACTAACTGTTGAACGAGTTTTTCTGGTAGTCGTTTACGAGCTTTACTATATGCCCCGGTGTCAGAAGCTACGGTGTACACACAAGTCGAGTTGGAAATCAGATGACCCAAAAAAACGGAAATTTATTTTTTTAATCCTTGATTTCCCGTCAACCATTATCAATAAGCTAAAACAATTGATAAAAACTTCGCTACTCTCAAAACTTTGCCTACGTCAGGTTGTGTCAGACATAGCCAGGTTTCTAGGAGTTGTGTGTACACCGTAGGTGTCAGAAGAAGGAGACTTGGCGGAGGCCCCGCTCAGCCACGTACTCATCCGCTTCACGGCTTGACTCAAACTTTTGTCGGGATCGAGTACCTGGGATACCATTGCCCACAGGGTGACAAAAGAGCGGTAGATGCTTTGGTAGTAGGTGATCTTCTCATAAGCTAGAAGCTCTTGGATTAAGGCATCTGGCAGCAGCTTTTCCCAAGGTGAGGCAACGCTTTGCAAAAATTGTTGTTTGAGAATGGACGCACGATTTGGCATAATGGAAGGAGATATTTTGGTTTGTAAGGCAATTATCTATGTATATCTTGCCTTACAGATTTTTTTTTCGTCACTTTTTCAGTGCCATTTAACTACAGTCAAGAAGTAACGATCCGAAAAACAGCACCAATTACGGGGTTTAATCTAGCAGGTAAATGGCTGGGTAAATATCGAAATTTTACTACAAAGGAACCTTGGTATATTCTGACTAGCTTGGCAGATATACAAGCAGCAGTTGATGCCTATGCAAAAAGATTTGGAATTGAAGAGATGTTCAGAGACTTTAAGGGTGGAGGATATAACCTAGAAAGGACTAATCTGACGGGTGAGCGATTGAGTAAATTATTGATTTTGTTATCACTAGCATACTTGAAGAGTATAATTCAAGGGGTAGAAATCAAGTCAAAGCAAGTTCAAGAATATCTAAGTAGAAAAACAGAAAGTCACAGAAAATATGCACGCCATAGCACTTTTTATATTGGACTTTGGGGTGAATCATGGGTCGATTCGATGTTTAGTGATTGGCAGGTTGTTGTTGAATTAATGTCTTTATCTCCACATAAACTGCCTAATTATCAACAAGGCATAAGAGCTATGAGGCTTATTCTATCAGGGTTATAGGTGACTTGTCGCCCCGACAGGTTTTTCAGTAATTATTAGTTCACAAATACAGCTTTTTACTGTGCGCGGTCGTCCTTGTTCTGTTCATGTTGCTTCTTCGATCAAAAAAAACCGATCTGTGGGCCCACTGTTTCAAGCCATTGTTGCCTGAGATGTTTTTCAGGCGGGCGTTGCTTAATCATGGTATGAAAAAAATAAGTTTAAAATCCAAAACCTTTGTGGATACTGGTTTCTATGACAGACCTATTTAGCCTTTCATACCGTAAATCAGCAACGCCCAGAAACCCAGTGTCTAGCTGTCATATTTTTTTCGATCGCACTTCGGCGCTGACATTGAAATAAAATAACAAAAGTTCGATCGCGCGCACGTACAAAAAATCGGCAAGGAGTCGCACCAGTGACAGACGGCGAAGGCACACAAACATCAGTACAGATTGACAATCGGGACTATTCATGGCCCTTTTGGCCAATTGTCCCCATCTATCCCTACAGTAAGCGGCGGACAATCCGCAAGGAAATAGTCAAGGACAAAATCTGGACTTTTGACCAACTACAAGGCATTTTCTACGTAATTGTGCCGATTCGGATGACAGTCATCAAACTCGAATCCGAAGGCCTTCTCGTCTACGCCCCCGTCGCGCCGACTCCAGAGTGCATCCGCTTGGTAAACGAGTTAGTCGCAGAACATGGCGAGGTTAAGTATATCCTGCTGACAACGGTTTCGGGCATCGAACACAAGGTATTTGTCGGCCCCTTTGCTAGGTGTTTTCCCGAAGCAGAGGTGTTTGTCACTCCCAAACAGTGGAGTTTTCCGCTAAATTTGCCGCTGAGTTGGCTGGGTTTGCCGGGAAAACGCACTTCTGTACTGCCTGTTGATAGCAGCAACACGCCCCTTGCAGGTGAATTTGATTGGGCAATCCTCGGCCCGCTCAACCTCGGTTTAGGCTTTTTTGCGGAAGTTGCGCTATTTCACAGGCGATCGCGCACGCTAATGTTAACAGATTCCGTGGTTTCGATTCCCGAAAACCCGCCGGCGATTCTCCAACTCGACTCGTACCCGCTGCTATTTCACGCCAAAGACACCGCTTTGGATGTGGTGCCAGACACCCAGGAAAATCGATGCAAAGGGTGGCAGAGAATCGCCTTATTTGCGATGTATTTTCGCCCTAGCGTGTTGGACGTGCCGCCGTGGTCGGGGGTGTTAGCCAGCGCCCTGAAAGCGCCAGAGCGATCGAGAAAAGCTTATTTTGGATTGTATCCGTTTAAGTGGCAAACTGATTGGGTGCGATCGTTCGAGGCTTTGCGCGGAGGAGGGCGGTTGTTGGTGGCCCCTGTGTTGCAGACTCTGATTCTCAACCGCGCGCCGAGGGAAACTCTCGATTGGGTGGATAAAGTCGCGAGTTGGGACTTCGATCGCATTGTACCTTGTCACTTCGATCGCGCGATCGACTGCAAGCCCCCCGAATTTCGCCAAGCATTCTCATTTCTGGAAAAACACTCGGTTGTTAATTCTTTACCGGAAGATGATTTTAAATTGCTGAGGGATATTGATGCTGGTTTGAATAAAACTGGTTTAGTTCCGCCTCCAAAAGAGAAGGTTTAATCAGTTATAACGACAATTAAATTGGTTCGTAGTGAGGACTTCAGTCCTCAGAAAATGCTGAGGACTGAAGTCCTCACTACGAACCTGACTGCACTAAATTACGATTTTTTCAATTTAAACTCATCAAACTTCACCACTTGCGAATCGGGTTTCCGCGTATCAAAATAATAGCTGCTAACTGTAGCATTGCCCGTGTCAAATATACTAAAAGCCGTAATATCATTACTATCAATATACGGCAATGCCAGCCCATCTTTCCCCAACAAAGGTGCAACTGTTGGCATCACAGGTTCCAATCCGTTCGGATCTCCAATCGCGCTGTAATCCTCCCGATATCCCGGCGGTACAAATCGGCGCTTTCTCCCCGAAAAGGCCCCGTAACTGTTGCCCACATTAGAAGTCTCTAAAAAGTGCATTCCGCTGGTACTCACAAACCGATTCCACAAATGTGAATGTCCGTACAAAACCAACTGCACGCCCGCCGTTTCTAGCAGCGGCATCACATCCCGAATCAGATAATCTTGCTGTTTCGGATATTCGTAACGCACCATCTTAATCTCGCCGTCCAAAGTGCGATCGACTATTTGCACTGGGTCAGTATAAGCAGGTACAATATTGTCACCCAGAGAATGCGGTGGATGGTGAAACATCACAATTTTATATTTAGCTTGCTGAAATTCCGCACTATATAACTCTTGTTCCAGCCAAGAATATTGAGCGCTGCCTTTGACAATTGGTTCAAAAATATGCTGTCCGTATCCCCATTTTTCGGGACGGTCAAAATCTTCGTCCCGTTCCCGATACCTGCCTCTGGCCCCTTGATCTAAATTCGGAGTCCGCCAGATATTTGTAACATACAAAGTCACTAACCGCACGTCCCCAAACGTCACAGCATAATAATTTTTTTCACTGGGTAAACTGAAAATTTCGTTGTAAGTATCACTATTAAAACTATTGTTTTTCAACAAAACATCTTGGTCTTTCATCCCATTTTTTTGAGTGAGGTATGGATATATTTTTTCCACAGCAGCGCGGGGTAAAGGGTCATTAAACTGGTCGTTGAGACTGGTGCTATTTGAAAACCTACCCATAATCTCATGGTTCCCAATCGTCGGAAATATAGGCGCGTGTTGGATCAGTTCGCCACCGCTGTACACTGTTTTGATGCCGTTTTTGTCGATTTCGGAGAAGGCGCGGCCTTGTAAAGCGGGGAAAAAAGCGCGGCCTCGGTCGTCGTCGAACCATTCGGAAGCGCGATCGGGTATATTAATTAAATCACCAGCCATGAAAACTGCATCAACTTTATCAATTGTTTCTGCTACTTTCTGGAGATTAGCCGCTGTCATCGGCATCAATTGATGGTCGGAAGTGAACAGGATTTTTAGCCCAATTCCGGCTGCTGGTGTCGGAGAAAGGCTGAAAATTTTGCTACTAACAGATTCACCCTCTTTTGTTTTGCTAGTCACTAGATAAGGAATGCGAACACCGGGCATTAAATTAGTAACTTCTGCTTCGTGGCGCCAGATGTGGCGGACAATTGGATTGTTATCAATTATGCCCTTTTTCATTTCATCGGAGATGTGCGAGTCTTTGTCTTCCCGAGTCCGGCTTAGCTTGGTAGTATTTGCAGTCGCAATTTTACTCAAGTTTTCGCCGTAAGCAACAATATTCCGAGTCCCAGAAAATTCGGTAAACCAAACAACTCGCACCGAGTTAGTTGTTGGAAATTGCAGAAACGGATCGGTTAAAAGTTTGGGTTTGTTGAGAAAAGATTGCATAATCAAACCTAGGAATAGGACAATCAAAATCAAAACAGCAAAAAACCACAGGTTCCGAGAAGAACCTTGGGATATTTCTGATTTTTCGGGCAATGGTGTTAACATAAGTTATTGTCATGAATCTGTCGGGGAGGGTTTCACCAGCAAAATATAACTCCCAACCTTAATATATAGCGGTTCTTAGAAAGATGAGATATGTTGTTGGGCTTGGGCCCTCTTAGTGGAACTGGTTATATAAGCTGTCAGTTATACCTCATCTTTTTGATAAAGGCTATATATACACCCGCCCCCGCTTTGAATTTTAGATTGCCAAAGTTATCAAAAAGTTAAGAAATTCTGAGAATATCTCAGAGATCGCAAACCGGGTGCATCTGGTTTTTGAAGAAGAGGGCGAAGCATGACCGCAGATAAGTTATTAGTTATAATCTCATATTGAATGCGGTCATGCTTCGCCCCTACACATATATTTGCCAAATATGAGATGCACCCCAGAAACCTCAACTATTAATCTAAAATATAGCGGTTCTCCCAAAGATGAGGTATTCACCAATTAATTAACAATTACAAAATCCCCCAATCCCCCCAATCTAAAATCTAAAATCGAATGACTCACCACATTCTCAAAGCTAACTGCAAAACCGTACACTTAGGCGGTTTCTCTCCCAAGCTAGAACCTGCTTTAACGGTCGATTCGGGCGATCGCATCGATATCGAAACCTATTCGGGGTATTATGTTGCTGACAAGGCCCCGCCGGAATTTCTGACGCCAGAATTTTTAGATATTTGTCAGAATTTACCTGACAAGCGCAAAGTCGGCCCGGGCCCGCACTTGCTAACAGGCCCGATTTATGTTAACAACGCCGAACCCGGAGACGTTTTAGAGATTTACATCGAGGAAGTTTACCCAAGTTTACCAGTAGGATTTAATGCAATTCGCGCTGGTTCAGGAGTTTTACCTACATATTTTCCCGATCCTAAATTGCGGTTTATTCCCCTAGATTTAGCACAAAAGATTGCCGAATTTCCGCCAAATAGCGGTGTCAAGATTCCCCTGCATCCATTTTTCGGAATTATCGGCGTTGCAGATTTTGAAATCAACCGTTCTTCTATTCCTCCACAACGCTACGGCGGCAATATGGACAATCAGGAATTGCAACCAGGAACGCGGTTATTTTTACCTATTGCGGTGCGCGGGGGTTTGCTGTCAATCGGCGATGGACATTCGGCACAGGGAGATGGTGAAGTTGATGGTACGGCGATTGAAACTTCGATGAATGGGACTATTCAAATCATCTTGCGTAAGGATTTATTTTATATATTTCCGTTTGCGGAAACTCCTACTCATATTGTAGTTATGGGTTTTGGTCAAACATTAGATGATGCGTTTGATATGGCGGTAAAACAGACTGTTAATTGGCTACAAAAGTATGCCGATTTTCAAGAAGAAGATGCCTATGTTTTCTGTTCCCTCGCGGTCAATTTTCGGATTACTCAGGCTGTGAATAATCCCCGCAAAGGAGTTCATGGAATGATACCTAAATCGATTTTGCCCAACGTGCAAATTATAGATAGCTGGCGACGCTCGTAGCATGATAACACCCGATCGCCAAAACAACCTCGATCGCGATCGCACAAATTACCCAAATTTGTCACTGCGGTGGCTCGATCGCGATCGCACCAGCCGTCAAAATTCAGCTTAAGATTGGGATACGTTGCAAATTCTATCTAAATGGGCTCCATGAAAAACCAGACTGACGATTCTGCAAAACAAGATTTAGTCGATCGAGCTTTTGGAAGTCCAGCCATCCCAGATCCGACAGCGTGGGTGGACGAACATTATTTTCTGGCTAATTTTGCCAATACTCTCGCCCACCTCCAAGAAAATTTATCTGATGACAGTTGCGAAATCGGCGAGAGTGCTGAGTCTGCCCAGACGAGATTGTCGCTTGATGCTAAGATTAGAGATATATTGAGAGCTAATTTTAGCGATGACTGTTGGCAGTATGTCGAAAGTTTGTTGTGAGTTTTGTAAAATTTATCAATATTTGTAGGTCGATCAATTTTGAGCGTCAATGAAGCTGTTGCAGATTTAAATTGTCTATTTCAACCGATGATTGAAAATTATTAAATTGTCTCCCGTCTTCGTATGGGACATTCTTTGATAAATTGTAATTTTTTATACTTTAGGATGGTCGGAAATTGCGATCGCCAGGAATTGCGATCGATCGCAAAAACTCAGCACTTTCTTCGGGTAAAGCTGTATTGATAAACATCCCGCTACCCAACTCAAACCCAGCTTGTTTAGAAACTCTGGGAATAATCGCTATATACCAGTGAAAATATTTTGTTGCTTGTTCTGCGATCGGCACAGAACGAATACTATAGTTGTAATCGGGATTGTTCAATCCGTAATAAAGCTGAGCGAGTACAGTTTTCAAAGTATCAGCCAGATCCGTAATTTCCGGATCGGTAATATCATCAAACGAGGAAGAATGTCGGCGCGGAAAAACCCAGATATGAAACGGTGAAAGTGCAGCGTAAGGAATAAAAGCGACAAAATGTTTGCTTTCTAAAATAACTCTTTCACCCGCTGCTAATTCATCTTCCAAAGTCCTGCAAAACAGACATTCTCCCGTATCATCAAAATAGCGAACTGCTGCATCGATGCGGCTGCGAAATTGGCTGGGAACAACGGGCGTCGCGGCTATCTGCGAGTGAGGGTGTTCGAGAGAAGTTCCCGCACTTTCCCCGTGATTTTTGAAGATGACAATTGTTTCAACGTGGGGATATTTTCTAATTTCTAAATAGCGGTGACGGTATACAAAAAGTATGTCCGTTACTTCTTCAACAGTCAACAAAGCAGTCGTCAAATCGTGTCGCGGGTGTTCGACAATTACTTCGTGAAAGCCGATTCCCGACATCATGCGGTGAATTCCCGATGATATCCTGATCCGTTCTGCTGTCGGCGAGAGGGCGGGATATTTGTTACCAATTGCGCGGACTTTCCATCCCGTGCGATCGCCCAAACGGCAAGTTTCTACTGTGCCATCTTCCTCATTTCCCACGCAAAACGGGCAGTCTGGGCGGTGTGAGGGTAGGAATGCGGGTATTTTTTTTGTGTTGGCGAATTGGTCAGGTCTTTTTGCGCGATCGGTAGCGATGATTACCCAATCTCTGGTAATTAGATTTTGTCTTAGCTCAGACATTTTCTTACCTTTTGTTTTAGGGTTGAGTCGTTTTTTATGGTAAGATAAAAGTTTGCTTGATGTCACGGCTAATTGCAAGTTTTTAACAAATCTTGACTTGAATATGTCTGTAAATCTGCGTGGGTGCGATCGGCAAATTCAAAAGAAACGCGATCGGAGTTATGCACGGGTGGTCAGAAACCGGGTTTTTGCGAGAATACTGCATTACAGTCGCAGAAACCCATAAAAACCCGGTTTCTTGGGTTTTCATGGGTAAATCGTATAAATTTAACAACAGTTTTAAGAAGTGAATAAGAATCAAAACCATCTCCGTGCATTAGCGGTTAAAATTTCTCACCCAGCCATTCCCTGCCCCTGGCCAACAATTCGTCCAAACTTTCGATCGGCCAAAACCGCACATTTCCATCCTGGGAACCAGTGATTAAAAACTTCCCATCTCGACTAAAACAAATACTGTAAATCGGACTTTTCAACTCCACAAAATCAGCCTCACCTTTGAGCAAATTTCCTTTATATCCGCTAAAATCAGCCAGTAAATACCCCTGCAAATCCCACAATTTAGCAGTACCGTCTTGTGATGCAGTGGCGATCTTATCTCCTGTGGGGCTAAAACTGACAATCCATACTGAGTCATTATGTCCGGTGAATGTTACCAAGCAGTTGCCTTGCAAGTCCCACAACTTGGCGGTTTTGTCTTGTGATGCAGTAGCGATTGTATCTCCTGTGGGGCTAAAACTTACACTATTTACCGATTTATTATGTCCGGTAAATGTTACCAAACAGTTGCCTTGTAAATCCCATAATTTAGCGGTTTTGTCAGATGAAGCAGTAGCGACTGCATCTCCTGTGGGGCTAAAACTTACACTATGTACCGAGTTGTTATGTCCGGTGAATGTTACCAAGCATTTGCCCTCCAAATCCCACAATCTGGCGGTTTTGTCTTGTGATGCAGTAGCGATCATCTCTCCTTTGGAGCTAAAACAGACGCTTCTTACGGAGTTACGATGTCCGATGAATGTTATCAAGCATTTGCCCTGCAAATCCCACAATTTGGTGGTGTTGTCATCTGATGCAGTAGCGATTATCTCATCTCCTGTCGGGCTAAAACTTACACTATTGACCGAGTTATTATGTCCGATGAAAGTTAGTAAGCGCTTACCCTGCAAGTCCCACAATTTGAAAGTTTTGTCAGATGAGGCAGTAGCGATCGCATCTCCCTGGGGGTTAAAGCACACACTTATTACCGACTTATTATGTCCGGTGAAAGTCACCAAACATTTGCCCTGCAAATCCCACAATTTGGCAGTTTTGTCTTGTGATACAGTAGCGAGATCACCTCCTGTGCGACTAAAACAGACACTTGTTACCCAGTTATGATATCCGGTGAAAGTCATCAAGCATTTGCCCTGCAAGTTCCACAATTTTGCCGTGCGGTCAGTTGAGGTAGTAGCGATCGCATCTCCTGTCGGGCTAAAACTTACACTTGTTACTGAGTCATGATGTCCGGTGAATGTTACCAAGCAGTTGCCCTGTAAATTCCACAATTTGGCGGTGTTGTCATCTGAGGCAGTAACGATCGCATCTCCTTTGGGGCTAAAACTCACACTTGTTACCCAGTTATGATGTCCGGTAAATGTTACCAAACAGTTGCCCTGCAAGTTCCACAATTTGGCGGTTTCATCAGATGAGGCAGTGGCGATCACATCTCCTGTCGGGCTAAAACTCACACTTGTTACTGAGTTATGATGTCCGGTGAATGTTACCAAGCAGTTGCTCTGCAAATCCCATAATTTCGCCGTGCCGTCAGTTGAGGTAGTAGCGATCTCATCTCCTGTCGGGCTAAAACTCACACTTGTTACCCAGTCATAATGTCCGGTGAATGTTACCAAGCAGTTGCCCTGCAAGTCCCACAATTTGGCGGTTTCATCAGATGAAGCAGTAGCGATCGCATTTCCTGTGGGGCTAAAACTCACACTATTTACCGAGTAATCATGTCCGATGAAAGTCACTAAGTAGTTTCCCTGCAAGTCGCACAATTTTGCGGTGCGGTCATCTGAGGTAATAGCGATCGCATCTCCTGTGGGGCTAAAACTCATACTATTTACCGAGTAATTATGTCCGACAAACAGGCGTCGTTCGCGGATTTTAGCAAGAATCATTTGCAAAACTAGGAGAGGATTGGTAACGGGATATTCGGTAAGCGGAGGATTGTCTGGTATCCACTTCTTTAAATTTTCTCCTACTTGAATAGCTGCCCGTAAGGCTTTTATTTGATTTCCATTCGACTGAAAAAGCGTTAAGGCATTGCGTCCAGCTTCTTCTATTTTGAAAACTCCCCTGAATTCTTTACGAAATTCTCTTAATGATTCATTATTTTTCTTCAGTTCTCGACGTTCATCATCTCGACTGGCATCTAAAAAATCATTATCCTCATCGCTCAAACGTTTCCCCACTTTCCACTGCAACGCATCATCCAACGCTTGACCGCGCAACAGTCGCGAAGTATCTTGACGATTTGAAGCTATCCAAGCGGCGAAGTTTTCCTGGTACGGGCGGAGTTTCGCTAATTCTTGCTGTACCCAATCGAGGTTAAATATTTCTCGATAAATGGGGTTATAAACTTTTAGACATCCGTTGCGTTTGACGACTAATCCTGAGAGTTGTAACTCCATTTGGTCGGGACTGTTATCAGCGGCGACCCCCCCCAGCCCACCCTTGCTAAGGGGGGGAGTAAGATTGTTTTTTTTGTCTTCATCTAAGGGTGTAACCCCCCCCAGCCCCCCCTTGCTAAGGGGGGGAGTAAGATTGTTTTTTTTGTCCTCTGCTAAGGGAGAATTAGTGCTATCTTTCGCCCTGCTTAGTAAGGGGAAATCAGTGCTATCTGTCCCCCCCCTTAGCAAGGCGGGGTTAGGGCGGGTAATAACTTGTCGATCGACGGGAGAATCAGTGCTATCTGTCCCCCCCCTTAGCAAGGGGGGGTTAGGGGGGGTAATAATTTGTTGGTAGATGCCGAGAAGTTGGCTGGTACGCTGTTGGTTGCTGAGGATGCGATCGCGAATTGTGCCGAGATGTTCGGGATTGTCGTTCTCTTCCCAATTGTTAATAATGTAAGCTTGTACCAGTGCAGCAATGTCAGGATTGCAGGTTTCTGCTCTTTCTAGGACAATCTTACAAAGTTTTTGAGTCAAAAAAGGCTGTCCGCCCGTCCAGTCTAGAATCTCATTTAAAACGTGAATAGGGCGATCGACTTTTCCCTCTAAACCTTTCGCTAAAGGTGCAGCTTGTTCCTTCGTGAAACCCTTTAATTCAATGGCTTGACCGATATTAAATGGCGTGCGTTTTTTATCTTGAATCAAATCTGAAGGTGTTGCCACGCCCAACAGACAAAAGGTAATGCGATTGTATTCTGGATTTTGGGTGCGGCGATTGTAGCAGCTTCTGATAAAAGCAAATAGATCGTCTGCCGAAAAATTCAAGCTGAGAACGCTATCAATTTCATCAATAAAAATGACTATTTGTCCGGGAACCTGCGACAACATCACCGATTCAATAAACTCCCGAAACCTTCGCAACGGAGACAGCCAACTTCTTTCCTGCCACCAATTTTTGAGATCGACATCCAGATCTAATTCATAAGCCAAAGTATCAACTATATTCGCATACCACTGTTCGGGATGCTCTAACTTCGTCTCGTCGCCAGACAAATCGATAAAAACCGATAAAATATCTACTTTTCGCAGTTTCTTGATAGTTTGCAGTGCTAAGCTAGACTTACCTATTTTTCGAGAATTAAAAACATAACAGAGTTTACCTTCCAGCAACGCTTCATAAAGCTGACTGTCAGCTTCTCGCGTTACATAGGTTTGGGTATCTTCTGGGAGAGTTGACTCAGCTATATATTGATAAGTCATAGACATTGGGAGAAATATTGACGGTACAAATCGCAGCGGGGAAAACAATCATTATTTTTTACTCGCAGCAATCCCATACTTTCCAACTTAAATGTTTGATGAGTTTTTAGTATCATCGGTTGATTTTTATTTACAAGTTCTCGGTAAACTTCTGTGAGTTCGGGACATTCTTCTAGCTTGCCCAAAAGTTCTCGTAAGTGATTGATAAATGGACTTTGTGCAGTCGGTGAAATTTCCAAAAGCTTAGTCAAACAACATTCAGGTGTTTGCAGGTAAGCAAAAGCAGTTTGCACCAAATAAGGATAGCCACCAAACATTACCATAAGTTGTTTAATCTCGGCTTCACTCAGCCAATTATGTCGGTACTGCCGTGCTAACTGCTTCACTTCGTCCACGGTAAAATCTGGCAAAGGTGGTGTAAACCCAACACCCGCTAAAGGCGATGAGTTGATATCCAGAGAACTGTAAACTTCTGTGGCATGAACGACAATTAACCGAATTTTTTGCCAGATTGCACCGCGGCGATCGTTTCTTTTAGCTGCATCATGCCACGCACGCAGTAAGCGACAAAAATCAACATTAAAAGTAGCTTGCTCAAAAACCAGGTCTACTTTTTCTAATACGAGTACCAAAGGTTGAGAAAAATCTTTGAATAAATACCTTTCTAAATATTTGGTGACGTTAGGGTTGATACCGCCTAAAGTATCATCCCAATGTGCCGCTAATTTATTCTCCAACTCCAGTAAGTCGCCCAGAGTAACGCACAACCACTGCAATAATTTACGGTAATCTCCCAAAACTTCGCTGTCAGCTTCCTCAAAACTGAGAAGTGCCGTTTTGTAACCTGCTTGCGACGCGCGATCGAGAATTTTATCTACCAGTAAAGTCTTGCCCATTTTCTGAGGAGCTTTAATCCGAATCAACGCTCCATTTTCTAAAATTTTATCATAACATTTGCGCTCGCAATCGCGCTCTATATAGTAAAATTCAACTTTTTGTCGATTGCCAGATAAGATTCCACAAGTTTCTTTTAATTTATCGCTAACTAATTGAGGTTTATACTCAGCAAATAGCGGGATTAATTCATCGCGCTGTCGTAAATGCTCGCCCGATTCATTTTGAAAACCAAATAATTCGCAAATATTTGAAATGTGATGTCTGACACTCGATCGATTATTAACTTCGATCGACTTAGCAATTTGAGCTTCTGTATTCCCTTGCAAAAATAGTTTTAGCACTTTAAGCTGTTTAGGGGTTAGCTTTTCCCACTTCGCCTCAAACTCATCTTGTTCCATCATCCGCATACCTGCCTTAACACCTTACCTACCATTTTTACTAATTTACCACCATTTTCAGCTTCAGCCCGGATTGTCAGTTGAATTTCACAAATTTACAAACACCTGCTAATTTGTGAAGTTTTTTTCACAAGCCCTTCAACTTAATTGCGAAAAAATGACTGGAGTTCCAGGCGATCGACTGTTTTGTCGGGTTTATTTGTCAATCAAATAATACCAATTAACTTAGCGGTACATTTGAAATTGTAGAGAGGGAGATGAAATACATGAAAAATTTAAAACCGCTGTCCCAGAAGAAGACTGCATCAGCTAAAAAGGTAAAGCAAGTGAAAAAATTTGACAATTCCAATATCAAGTGGTTGATCCAGGAAGTTGTAGTACCGATCGCGATCGCCCTAATTCCTGCCCTAATTCCCTTAGCCACAGCGTCGATCACCCCTCCCAATACCCAACAACCGCCAAATCTAGCGATCGATCGCACAATGCCACCATCAAAATGATGTTTTGTGCGATCGCCCTTTCCACCAAAGAAACCCGGTTTTTGACCGCATCTGTGAGTCGCAGCGCGTCTTCTGGTGAAAAAACCCGGTTTCTGACTCCACGCGCGATCGCCCTTATTACGCCAACTGCAACTGCACGTTTTGTAACTTGCAAATCGCTTTCAACACTTGGGCCAACAAGAGCGATCGCTCCCGATCCGTCAAACTCAAGTCCGGTAAAATCTGATAAGTACAAGGATTCCCCCGCGTTAAATAAACAAACTGATAGTTGCGTCCATTCGTCGTCAATCCCCACACTGACGGTTGATGCTGCAAACTTTTATAAGCATAAGTCAGCAATTGTGGCAAACCAGCCCAAGAATCGATCGCACTATTTTTCGCATCCACCACCAAAATCCAAAACGGTGTCGCCCCTATCTCCGCATCTGACTGATTTACCGCTAAAATATCCAACCGCCCTTTAATTAAAGTATCCTCATCCTCAACTTCAATGGGTATGCTATCCTCCATAGTCAGCACGATCGGAATATCAAAAAATCCTGTTAATCTCATCAACGGTGAAAGCACTAAAAATTTAACAAGTTTTGCAGAAACTTTCCCTGATTCTAGATGACGCCAAAAGTGATTGCGGATTAGCAATAATTCCTGCTGTTCAAAATCTGTTAGAGGTTCCAACGGAAAAAAAATAGTAAAAGCGCCTCCTATTTGTCTTTTCAGTTTGAGAAGGCGGCTAACGTCATTTAGCGAAAGTTGGCTTGCTTCTAAATTTTGAGTCATGGCTTTTGTGCGATCGGCTTTTCCTGTAAAATATATGGCAGATTTGATATAATCTAATATTATCACTTTTCATTACCGTTTGACATCAGTCTATTTCTTACACCCTAGATTACCAGGAGTAACTATGAAAGCAATTAAAGTGATGGCAACGATCGACAACGGACAATTATACGTTGATGAACCGCTAAATTTAGAGCAAAACAGCAGAGTAGAAGTAATTGTGCTGATTCCCGAAGTTACAGAAAGTAATGAAGATGAGCAATCTAAAGAAGAAATTTTAGCAGATTTACGTCAAGCTTGGCATGAAGCTATGACTGGGAAAACAATTCCTGTTGCCCAAATCTGGGAGGGAATTGATGATGTCTGAGCAACCATCTATCCAAGTTGAAGCTGCACCAACGTTTACCAGAAATTTACGCAACCTCGCCAAAAAATATCGCAGTATTCGTAACGATATACAACCAGTCATCGAACAACTTGAACGGGGAGAGTTACCTGGCGATCGCATATCTGGGATTGGTTACGAGGTTTTTAAAGTAAGAGTCAGAAATACCAATATTCAAAAAGGTAAAAGTGCTGGCTATCGTCTGATTTATTATGTCAAAACGGAAAACGGAATTATTTTACTGACTGTTTATACAAAATCTGCACAAGCTGATATTCCAGCCGATGAAATTATGGGCATTATTTTAGAATACGAACGGCGTGCAGGTGAAGATGAAGAAGATGCCTAAATTTTGGGTCATGGCTTTTGTGCGATCTTCTGTTCAGGTATTATAATAGTATAAAACCTTATCCCAATCAACAAACTATGCAACTAGAAGACTACTTCAACTTCCTAATACCTGACGATATTAGGCTCAAAGGTTCTCGCATTGGCATCGAAACCATTCTTTATGAATACCTGTTTCGCGCTCGAACTCCCGAAGAAATTGCCAACATTTATACCTCCCTCACCCTCGAACAAGTTTATGCAACCATTTTGTACTACCTGCACAACAAAGAAGCAGTCGGTAAGTACATAACTGAATGGCTGGAATGGGGCGAAAAAATGCAAGAAGAACAGCGCCGCAATCCTCCTCCAGTGACAGAAAAACTCCGCAAATTCAAAGCAGAAAGAGATGCAAGGAGCAAAGCTGATGCCCATTCAGTATCTCTTTGATGAAAATGTCGAGCCTGCGTATGTTAACCAAATTCGCAGGCGCAATCCCGATATAGTTGTTCTAGCAGTTGGAGAACTAACAGCACCTGCTAAAGGTACTCTCGACCCGGAAATTCTTATTTGGTGCGAAGTTCACAATTTTATTCTTGTTACCAAAAACCGTCGCTCTATGCCAGTTTATTTGACAGAGCATTTAGAGCAAAATAGCCATGTTCCAGGAATATTCATCCTGAATTCCAAGCTGAGTATCGGTCAAAACATTGAAGTATTGCTTCTGATTTATGAAGCGTCATTTGATAATGAGTACCAAGATAGAATTTACAATTTACCAGTGCTCTAATTTCTCACGCAGATCCAACACTTACAAAATCTTCCAAAGTCTTAAGGAAAATAAACATACTTTTCCCTCAATTTATGCACACAATAGCTAAAAAGAGTAACTGAACTAAAAACTAACAGCGATGTCACAAGATACCATCGAATCAATTCTGCAAGAAAAACGCCTGTTCCCGCCCACGGCTGAATTCTCCCAAAAAGCTCACATCAAAAGCCTAGAAGAGTACCAAGCCCTCTACGACAAAGCCAAAGCCGACCCCCAAGCATTCTGGGCGGAACTCGCTACCCAAGAATTAGACTGGTTCCAAAAATGGGATGCCGTACTCGACTGGCAGCCGCCTTTTGCTAAATGGTTTGTCAATGGCAAAATTAACATTTCTTACAATTGTCTGGACAGACATTTAACCACCTGGCGCAAAAACAAAGCCGCCCTGATTTGGGAAGGCGAACCCGGAGACTCGCGCACCCTCACCTACGCGCAACTCCACCGCGAAGTCTGTCAAATGGCGAATGTTATCAAGGATTTGGGAGTCCAAAAGGGCGATCGCGTCGGCATTTATATGCCCATGATTCCCGAAGCTGCGATCGCCATGTTAGCCTGTGCCAGAATCGGTGCAGTACACAGTGTTGTGTTTGGCGGGTTTAGTGCTGAAGCTTTGCGCGATCGACTCAACGACGGCGAAGCAAAACTCGTCATCACCGCAGATGGTGGCTTCCGCAAAGACGCAGCAGTCGGGCTGAAAGTACAAGTAGACAAAGCCCTCGCCAACAATGCCGCACCTAGTGTTACCAATGTTCTCGTCGTCCAGCGTACCAAACAAGAAGTGCAGATGGAACCAGGGCGCGATCGCTGGTGGCATGAATTGCAAAAAAACGCCTCCGCACATTGTCCCGCCGAACCGATGGATAGCGAGGATATGCTATTCATTCTTTACACTTCAGGAAGTACCGGAAAACCCAAAGGTGTCGTCCACACCACAGGCGGTTACAACCTTTACACCCACATGACAACCAAGTGGATTTTTGACCTCCAAGACACCGATGTTTACTGGTGTACCGCAGACGTAGGCTGGATTACAGGCCACAGTTACATAGTCTACGGCCCCCTTTCCAACGGTGCAACAACTGTCATGTACGAAGGTGCTCCGCGCGCATCGAATCCCGGTTGTTTTTGGGATGTAATCGAAAAATACGGCGTCACTGTTTTCTACACCGCACCAACAGCAATTCGCACCTTTATGAAGATGGGCGAAGAGTTGCCAAATGCTAGAGATTTGTCATCTTTGCGGTTGTTGGGAACTGTCGGGGAACCGATCAATCCAGAAGCTTGGATGTGGTATCAGCGGGTAATTGGTAACTCGAATTGTCCGATAGTCGATACTTGGTGGCAAACAGAAACAGGCGGAATTATGATTACTGCTTTACCCGGTGCAATTCCCACAAAACCAGGTTCTGCAACCCTTCCGTTCCCCGGAATTGTTGCCGATGTTGTTGACCAAGATGGCGAACCTGTAACTAATGAAAGCGGCGGTTATTTAGTTGTCAAACATCCTTGGCCGGGAATGATGCGGACTCTTTATAACGATCCCGATCGCTTCCGTCGCACTTATTGGGAATATTTGCACCCAAAAGATGGCGAATTCGTGTACTTTGCGGGGGACGGCGCGCACAAAGATGAAGATGGTTATTTCTGGGTAATGGGCCGCGTTGATGATGTAATTAATGTCGCCGGACACCGACTCGGAACGATGGAAATTGAATCGGCTTTGGTATCCCATCCAGCGGTGGCGGAAGCTGCGGTTGTTGGTAAACCGGACGAGATTAAAGGTGAGGAAATAGTTGCTTTTGTGACGCTGGATAACTCGCAGCAGCCTAGCGACGCATTGGCTAAGGAATTGAAGCAGCACGTTGTGAAGGAAATTGGTGCGATCGCCCGTCCCGGCGAAATTCGATTTACCGATGCTTTGCCGAAGACTCGCAGCGGCAAGATTATGCGGCGTTTGCTGCGTTCTTTGGCTGCTGGAGAAGAGGTGACTGGGGATACTTCGACTTTGGAAGATCGGACTGTTTTGGATAAGTTGCGGGCTGATTCCTAGGGGATTTTTGCGATCGCAGATGAACACAGATAAGATTTCCATCTGTGTTCGTCTGCGGTTTAGTTGTTAATTCGCTTATTTACCTCGCCATAAATGAACGGCATCGGGGTTAATTTGCGACCTTAATTGCAACCAATCTTCTAACAAGTAATCATCATCGACTGCTTGAGAATGCTGTTCGTCTTTGAGAATTGCTAAGACGTGAACTCCTGACGGGTATTCGATATGACGGATCTCTGGGTCATATCCTAAGTCTTGAATTGTTGCTAAAATGCGATCGATCGCACCGGCAACAGTTAAATCGACGGCCAGAATAATTTGACCGAGTTTAGCACCAGGTTTTACACACTCCAAAACAGCCATTATTCTTTCTCCTTGTAGTTGCAACGGTACACTTGAGGGCGATTTTCGACTTTTCGGGGTTGAGTTACAGATTCTCATTCAACCTGGTAGCGATCGGCTCGTTTTTGGCACTCCTGTTTCGCTTGCTTGGGGTTATCCGCTAAAATCGGCTCATCCCAGCGTTCTGGTTCTTTTTCTGGATCTTGAATCATAATTAAATTGCTCCTTTGTTGGACGTTCAACTTCGGGGAAGTCGTCTTGGCATGGTGCGGCAACATTCTGCCAAGGCGCATTTCTCTGCTAGAATTGTACTGCATTTTTTAGTATAATTGCAGTATGAGTAAAAATGTTAAAGTTCTAACCATCCGGCTGCCTGAAGTAGAAATGCTTCGCCTAGAAGCTTATTGCGCGAACAGCGGTAGAACAAAAACCGATGTGATTCGCGAACAAATTAGGAATTTAAAAGTTGAAGATAAGTTGCTTTACCCAGATTGATAACCTTGGTTCATTTACTGGCGATCGCCCGTCCCGGAGAGATTCGATTTACCGATGCTTTGCCGAAGACTCGCAGCGGCAAGATTATGCGGCGTTTGCTGCGTTCTTTGGCTGCTGGAGAAGAGGTGACTGGGGATACTTCGACTTTGGAAGATCGGACTGTTTTGGATAAGTTGCGGGGTGAAGCGTAGGGAATATTTGCGATCGCAGATGCAGGCAGATTTAGGCAGATGAACGCAGATATAATTTTATCTGTATTCATCTGCGGTTTTAGATATAAAAATCAGCCAGCATATCGATCGTCTATGAATTACTTAGCACATCTTTTTTTATCCGATCGCACGCCAGCATCGCTGATTGGCAACCTCTTAGGCGATTTTGTCAAGGGTTCGGCAGTAAATCTTTACCCCGATGCAATTAGAAGCGGCATCGATTTGCACCGAAAAGTCGATCGCTACACCGACTGTCATGCCATAGTGCGATCGAGTAAAAGCCTTGTTTGCTCCCAAAGGCGCAGGTTTGCGGGAGTGTTGATTGATATGTTTTACGACCATTTCTTAGCTAAAAATTGGCTGGAATATTCAGAAGTTCCGCTGCCAGATTTTGCTCGTGGCGTCTATCAAGTTTTGCAAGACAGTCGAGATATATTGCCGGAATCGCTCCAGCAGATTGTGCCAACAATTATCGCCCGCGACTTGCTGTGCTCCTACCGGGAAATTGGTGGCATAGATATTGCTCTCAATAGAATGTCGGCAAGAATCAAGTGGACTAATAGCTTAGCAGATGGAATAGAAGATTTAACAGTTAATTATCAGCAGCTTGAATCAGATTTTCGGGCTTTTTTCCCAGACTTGATAAATTACGCAGCCACTTGCAAAAATCAATATCAAAAATACCAACACTAATCCGTAGGGTGCTTGTGGGCGCACAGAGCGCTATATATCCGTTAGCGCACAGAGCGCCTCACTCCCAACCAATTGCACCAAGCAGCAAACTCATGTACACTTTAGCCAATATGTGAATGAAATCTCAAGTCTAACAGGGTGCGAAATATGGTAACTAGAATTCCGAACCTGCAAATAACTCAAGTAGTTGATGGCGATACTGTCAAAGTTGCTCTCAACGGCAAAACCGAGTCATTGCGGCTGATTTGCGTCGATACAGAAGAAAGTTACTCTAACACTTCAAAGCCTGTAACTGCCGCAGGGAAAGCAGCTTCGGAAATGGCTAAACAATACTTCGCTACAGCAAATGGTGGGCTTGCTAAAATTGACATTGAATTTGATACAGACGATCCGGTTGAAATTGCTCTAGAAAAATACCGTGACAACTACGGGCGCCTCTTATGTTACGTACATAAAGATGGAGAAAATTACAATCTAAAACTGATTAAAGAAGGCTGGAGTCCCTACTTTATGAAATACGGGCGATCGAGATTGTATCACCGAAAAATGACCGAGGCAGAATCGGCTGCAAAAGCTTACAATCTGATGATTTGGAATCCGATTACCAATGCCAAAATTCCCTCTCGCAATTATGCTAATTTGCTGCCTTGGTGGTCGATGCGAGGCTCGATTGTAGAAGACTTTCGCTTGTCAGAAGCAAGGGCAAGAGCACTTTCTGTGAGATTGGACTACCCAAAAATCTTAGCCGCTTCCGAGGAAGCTAAATCTATTACTATTTTCTGCGACTTGCAGGCTGGGATTAATAAATGGATAGGCGGCAATGCCCTAATTTATGCGGGTTCAGTTTATCATAAATTAGATTTGTGGATACCCGATGCCGAAACTTATGAAATGGCTCCTTTGAAGCGATTGATTGAAAAGCGTTATGCAGGTCAAGGACGCGGTTACGTGTATATTAGCGGCAAGGTTGAACAGTACAAAAGCAAGCCTCAAATAATATTGAATAATATTAAACAGTTTTCTGACTTTCCCCCAGAAAGTTGAGTTTAAAATGAAGTTAATTAAGCAAATAGAGAGCAATTCTCAGAAAGCATCGCCCTCTCTTTGGCAACTATCTTCTCTTTTTCCGATATCTGTGGTACTTATTGTCGCATTGAAGGAGTATTAAAAAATCGACATCCTAAGGGATTGCTGCGTATATCTCGATTTTCCGGAGCCGCCGCCGTCGCACTAGGTTGAACGGGTACGGTATTAGTCTCTGAAACCACAAAAGATTTAGAAGTGTTAATAGTTTTTGAGCGAGCGGCTGTAGAAGTGTTAGCACCATTCTGCTGGTTAGTGGTTGTTATATTCTTATCTCCAGTTAAATTTATATTTAATTCAACAGCCGTTTGTGCTTGACAAGGAGACGCTGTGAGAGCCGCAATTGCTGCCAAACCCAGAACCCAAAAATAGCCATTTGATTTAATCATGTTTTTCTAAATCCTAACTTCAGTAACTATCGAAGATATGTTAAGATGTTAATTGAATTTAAAAATAATTCCTAGAGTGTTTGTGCGGATCTTTTTTCTACAAGTAATTCCGTATTTTTAGTGAGACAATAAACATATAATGACAACATTAGTCCTAAAAATGTGAAGTTTTAGTAAAGCTCATGTGTTTCTACTTAGAAAAAAGATTAAGACATCTCCCTCGGCGTTTTAATCCGCCTCAGAAAGTCAAAACTGATTGAGGTTGAAAAATTGTATTTGTTGCAATAATTCAGGAATCCCGCAAAAAACTTTAAGTTCTGGCGCGATCTGACTGATAACTAATATTAATTATTTTAAAATAACCGTTATAAGTTTATAGTGATGACTAAGATCCTCTCACTTTTATCAGGACTGAAGTCCCACTACAAACAAACAGGACTTACGCATAGATACCAAAGAAACCGGGTTTTTTGCCATGTTCAAGCGTTCTCATGAAGTATTCTCGGAAAAACCCGGTTTCTGGCCACCCGTGCGTAAGTCCTGACAAAATCAAAAAGAGAACGAAGTTCTCAAGACACCCACCGTAATCGGATCGCTATTGCGAGTGTGATCTGGTTGAAAAATCACCATTACTCCAGGAGTAACGCTAATATTCTCGCTCACCTGCCAGCGGTAGAACATCTCTACATGAGCAGTCGTTCCCGGTTGGCCACCTTTGCGCCCTAAACCCGTATCTAAAAAATCGGGAATATTGTTTCCTATCGGTAAATTACTGCTAACAATTTTAGGAGGTTGCCCGATATAAATTCCCCCCAAATTTCCGGCACCAAATAAATCGGGAAAATTCACAAACACCATATAATTTGTAGTTGCCACACTCCCAGATTTACCAGGAATCCGAGAATTAGTATAACCAGCCCAACCTCCCAAGGAAATACGCGAAGAAACCCGCCAATTTACAGTTGCTCCCACAGCATTCGTTTGGATGGAGGCTGATTTGTTGGTACTGGAATTAACAGCAGTTAACTGACTGTCTCCCGCCAGACTAAGCAAATTGCCGTTAGGCGAATAGTCGTTGACATAATAAACAGTAATATCTAGTGGATCGGCGGGAGTGAGAGTTAATTGCAATCCCAGTGTATTGTGTCCGCTAGGCCCGTTAGAACTGACAAAAAATCCGGGAACTGTAGTAGAATAAACAGCTTGCAAACTCGCTCTTTTGGCAAATTGCCAGTCAATTCCCGCGCCGCCTTGACCGAGACCGATGTTCAAAATAGGGTTTCTTTGAGCGAAGGTTGAAATCGGGCCAGAAGCGGCGCTTTCTGCTCGATTCGGCCCTCGGAAACCGCTAATCATGTTCACTCCTGCTGTCCCTCCAATTACTGCTAATTTATCGCCTACCAGAAAGCGATAGTTAAGATCGCTGAGGGTAAGGGCAGAATTTTCGCCAAAATCGTAAGCAAGGTTTACGTCTTCGGTTAATTGGGGTGAAGTCTTTCCTCTCTGATTGAAAAGACCGATGAATAAGTTACTGCGGGGAGTGAATTGAGCCGTTAAATATAACTGACTTAAAGCGATAGTGTTGATATTTGTGCCGGGGTCTTTCGTATCTCTTTTGCCGTCTCTAGGAGCGCGATCGGCACGGTTGGGACTGCGACCTTGTATCCCCACAATTGTCAATCCTGATAGCTTGACTGTCGGCGAAAATTGATTGGCTTCTACTTCTGTTATTCGCGATTCTAATAAGTCGGTGCGCCCTCGCTGTACGGCGATATCGGGGGCAAATTCTTCTTGCAGTTTTTGAATTTTTACCAAGTCTTCTTGCTTGACTCTGTTTTCATTGCCTGTGTCAATTAATTCTCTAATTTTATCTAAACAAGCATTGACTCCGGCTGCAAATTCATAGCGAGTTAAAGCACGGTTGCCACGAAAGGTACTGTCGGGATATCCAGCTATACAACCGTATCTCTCTACTAAGGATTGCAGTGCTTGAAATGCCCAATCAGTAGGTTTTACATCGCCCAGTTGAGAGACAGATGTAACTTGTTCTGTGCTTTCCTCTGAGATAGGTTCATTCTGGTTGTCAATAGTTGTTGGAGATTCCAGTAAACTGGCATCGGCTGCGAGATTTTGATTGGCTGATTGAGGATTTTCGACTAATCTTTTCTGGAGTGAGTCAACTGCAATTTCGGTAGGGGCTGGTTCAGCAAAAGTTGCAAGAGTTGGGGAAGACAGGGGTAAACTGGGTGTGGATGGTGGGATAGACCGATCGACAAATTGCTGATTTTCCGGTAAGATTGTCTCCGGTGCCTCAAATGCAATTTCCGTAATTTCCGTAGGGGCGCGTTGAGCCTGGTTTTCAATCGCAGCGGGAGATTCGGGTAAACTTGGTTGTGCTAGTGCTGGAAGGCTAAATAGTCCTTGCAATCCCCATCCGAGGATTAAGCCTGTGAGAATTTGTCGGTTTGGGCGATCGTCTTTTTGATTGAGATTTTGCATTTTCAGTTGTTATGCTTGGTGCTTGTTGATTGAAGATATGTGAAAACGAGACGACCTGATTAAAAATGACGCTATGAAATTAAAGATATTAGTAGTGAACTGCGCCGGAGAAACCTGAAAATTTCTGCGGAAGTGTAGTTAATGTAGCCAACATTAAACACCTGCTACTCGTCGCCAAAACTAACGCACCATCTCGTCATATTTGGGTGGTTTAGCAGTCCTAATTCGATCGCATTGGCATTAATCTGATTGATTTGATGCGAAATTACGAGATAGGCATCATTGTGCTGTCAATGTGATAACTGATACCAGTTTAAAAAATAATGTAACTGTAGTCAAGGGGAGCATCCCGGTTTTGTAAATATCCGAATAACAATAGTCCGGACAGTTTTCAATGACCAACGGTAGAATGCGGGTTCTGGGTTCCAGTATCTGTGAAATATTAACGATAGAATGAGGCTTTGGGTCGCTGCTCAAAAAACAGTCCGGGGTATTGGAATAAGTGTAAAATAGTTAAAATCAATAAAAGCGTCAAACAATACTTCGGACAGTTTTGGAACAGGGATGCACAAGCGAGCAGAGACAAAAAGTCTCTGGAATTTTCACCGAAAATGCAAAAAAAAGGCACTTTTTACGTTAAGCTCAAAAAACACACGAACTTAAAAAAATGCCTCATGAATATTCTAGAATCTATTTTACAACAAATGTCAGGGATTAGTCAATCCCAAAAAAAGTTTATGGTGATTTTGTTTTCCACCATATTACTTGTTTATGGCAAGGTGAACTTTACCAATCTGAGCCGTTACAGTTCGTTGAATGAAAAAACTTATCGCCGTCATTTTTTGAAAAAATTTGATTTCGCAGAATTTAATAAATACTTTATCAATAAAGCCTTGGATCCTGAGCAAACCATTATTGCTGTAATCGATTGCTCATTTATTGACAAGAGTGGCAAAAAAACCGAAGGAAAAGCTAGCTTTTATAATGGTGTAGCTGGCAGACCAGAAGAGGGATTAGAAATTTCTGTAATTTCTGTGGTCGAAGTCGAAACTCATTTGTCTTATAGTGTGAGTGTACAACAAACACCCAGCCGTCCTCCCACAGAACTACCCAAAAACCCCCTCACTTCTCAAGCGAAAAAAAAGTCAAAAAAAAACTACTAAAAAGAAAGGCTCTCAAAGCTCAACGCCTGAGATAACAAGAGTTGACGACTATGCTCAACATTTAAAAAATACTCGTTCTTTATTGCCAAAATCTATACGTTATTTGGTGGCAGACGGTTATTATTGTCGCGCTAAATTCTGGGATGCTGTACGAGATTCAAATTTGAATTTGATTAGTAAATTACGGTCAGATGCTAACCTTAAAATACCTCTATACAGGTGAAAAAAATAAAATAGGTGCTCCTCGCAAATATGATGGAAAAGTAGATTGTAACAATTTAAAAGATTTAACCTTTATCAAGAGAACTAAGCCAGGAGTTATAGCCTTTCTCTAAAAAGTGAGGTGTCCATTTTGCCAAGAAAAGCTTGATACTATAAGGGTTGCAGCATACCTCGGCATACCTCATCTTTCTGAGAAACGCTATAAGCTTTATTCATTAGTAGTATGGAGTGTTTCTTTAAAATGTAAAATACGTTTAGCTTGTCTTTCAGAAGTTCAACCCAATGGTAAAATCAAAAATATTTTATTATTCAGCACTGATATCGAGCTAACAGGTGAACAAATACTTGAGTATTATCAGGCTCGTTTTCAGATTGAGTTTATTTTTCGTGATGCCAAACAATTTACAGGCTTATCCTCTGGTCAATCTCGTAGTGGTCAATGTCTTGATTTTCATTTTAATGCCAGTCTAATTGCTCTGAATTTAGCCAAATATGAAGCTTATAATAGTCATTCATCGCCCGAGACATTCGTGTTTTCCATGACCTCTTATAAACGCCGTGAATTCAATAGGCATATACTTTACACCTTTATTGATAAGTTAGATTTAGACCGGAATTTAATTTTAAATCACCCTAACCTTCCATCAGTCCTATCCTATGGTACTCTCGCGGCTTAAAAACTGTCCGAAGTATTGTTTCAATAAGTTGGGTAATTTTGTTTCAATCCGCTTTCGTCCACTGCGATTGAAACCATCGACAATTGGCTCACCACTTTTCAACTCTTTCATCCCTTTACGAATGGTGCGTCTGTTCCATCCTAACTCCTGTTCTACTAACGTTTGTCCACCTATTCCTAAATCTTTGACTACCGATGCCATGAATTGTCGTCTGTCTGTCCCCTTAAGTTTTTTAGCTGTTTCGATGTAAAGAGATTTGGCGTGTTCGGTCAGTTTCATTATAGATTTTAGAGACATAAGATAGGCTGCACACTGAAATTATCTTTTGGTCATTATAGGATCAATCATTCTGTGGTGTTCCCTTATTGGGTCGTGGCAAGGTCAAAATGCAGGTGATTGGTGCTTTGATGCGGAAATTGGTGCATTTGGCTTTTGGTATTTTAAAGTCCCAAAAGCCTTTCGACCCCAATTATTTACTTGCTACCCCTTGACAGCTCAAGACAGTATCTACAGGAATTGGGATTCAACCTTCCGCTGTCAACATATTAAATTGCTCGGTATCAATGCGATTTGCTTGATACAAAATCTCAGCTATCTCCGAAAGTGCTAGCACAGAATGTGCGCGATAACCGTTAGCCTGCAATTTATCTTTCACTCCCTGTTCGTGGTCGATCAAAACCACAATATCTTCCACATTCAACCCCACAGATTTTAACTTCCCCGCACCTTCCATCACGCTTTTACCGCTAATCAAAATATCATCGACTACGACAATCGTTTCTCCAGGCTGAAAATGCCCCTCAATTAACTTACCCGCACCGTAGGTTTTCACTTCCTTGCGCGGGAAAATCATCGGGCGTTCCATCCGCAATGCTAAACCCGTTGCTGTAGGTAAAGAACCGTAGGGAATGCCCGCAATGCGATCGAATTTTAAGTCTTTGAGAATGTCTGCGTAGGCGCTAACTATTTGGTGGAAAATTTGCGGAATTGAGATGATCTTACGCAGATCTATATAATATGGAAATACAGCGCCCGATGCTTGTACGTGGTCGCCAAAAACTACGCAGCCAATGTCATAAAGTTGCAAGATTAAATCGCGGTTGGGTTCTGGTTGCAAAAAGCAAACATCCGGTAGCCACAATTCGCAAGTCGGACTTCCTTCGATCGCGCGCAGCCTCTCTTTGTTAATATTATCCCGTAATTTCTCAATTTCTCGGCGTGGCTCTTTCCCGGCAAACAAACTTGGGGGGACTGGCAGCAATAAACCCTCACCATTCTTGCTTAAACCGGCCGCCAGCAGTTGCGCGAGGTCGTTTTCTTCTGTCAAGTGATTTTGTCCGGCGATGTCTCCTTCAACTAAAATCAGGCGTTCGGGAGCAGCTTGGCGGATTCGCGCCAACATATCCGGCATTACTCCTACAGCTAAACCCAGTTGTTCGGGAGTTCCCCAAGTCTGAGATACTCGGACTAATTGCAAGTAGAAAGGGTTTTCTGCTGTCGGATATTCTTGCAATTCGGCGGCCGACGGGTTGCCCGTGGCACAGAGGACAAAGACTGTTTTTCCGGGATATAATAAAAAAGGCGCTACTTCATCGATTCCCGCGTAGGGACTTAAGGTAATAGCGTCAAATTGCCAGTCTTGAAATACGGTTTTGGCAAACACCGCGCTGGTGTTTAAATCGCTGTGTTTGGCATCTAAAATTACTGGCAGGTGCTCTGGAATAATTGTTAATATTTGTTGCAGCAGTTGCCAGCCGGGAATGCCGAGAGATTGATAAAAACCGAGGGTGATTTTGCAGGCACAGATTAAATCGGCTGTTTGGTCGATCGCACTTTTGAGCCTTTTCAACAAATCAGCGACAAAACTTTGAGTTTCCTCAACAGTCATAGAAACCAGTGCTGGCAAGGTTTCCGGGTTGGGATCGAGGGCTAAATAAAGCAGGCTTTGATTTATTTCAACAGCAGCTAACAGTTTATCAAAAAAATTTGTGCGATCGCTCATAGTTGCTTTGTTTGGTAACGAAAAATTACAAATTTCCATCGGAAAGTGGGATTGGTGTTGTGCCGGAATAAACCGCTCCCCGTTGAAGTTTAAATTAAGAATCTTTTATAATTGTAGAAGGTAAACACTATGAAATCTGTAACTTTAGGAGCGATTTCATTTGGACTGATATTTGGGATGGCTACAGTGGTGATTGCAGCAAACCCCCAACAAATAAACCAGTTGCGGCAAACTAACCAATGTCCGGGATGCGATTTGAGAAGCATTCCCCTCCAGCAAGCGAGTTTAGCAAATGCCGATTTGCAAGGGGCAGATTTGAGAGGATCAAATCTCAGAGAAGCGAATTTAGCTGGGGCAAATTTGAGCGGGGCTTCACTCAGCGGAGCTTCTTTGCGGCAAGCTAATTTAGCAGGTGCTGATTTGACTGAGGCAAATTTAACCGGAGCCGATTTGACGGGGGCGAATTTGGAAAATGCTAAGCTTAAAGGGGCTACTTGGGTTGACGGTAGGGTTAAATAAGCTGTTGTATAGCCTTTCTGGTGTAACATGAGGTGCTCATAGGGCATGGGCATGGGCATTGGGCATAGGGCATGGGGCAAAGAGGGCATCGGGCATACCTCACTTATTTGAGAAAGGCTATACACTTGAATTTAACTTTTCGGCAGCGTCGAAGGCTACCGCACAAGAGTTAAAATAAAATAAGCGTACAATAAATAAAACCCGAACCTAAAGCAATGTCGGCTTTAGAATGCGGACAGTAATTCAACAGTTGACAGTTGACCTGGGACAGTTGACAGTTGACCTGGGACAGTTGATAGTTTGAAAGCGACCTCTACCTCAAACAAACAGGATTGGAGTAATGAATAGTCTGATTTTAATTTCTCCCTCAAAGAGTTCCGGCTTTCAACCAATTCTTTCTGGTAAATCTATCTAACTAAACGTGAAATACGGATAGCTAAAAAGCTTTCTGTGTATGTCTTTTTCCTTCTTCATGAAATCCGTTACATCCGTTACATCCGTTACAAAATCCGTTGCCGAACTTCCTTCTACTTAATGATAAATTCGATCGACTTTTCGACTTGGGACGAGTTGCTAAAACGCTACGTTGACGATTTCGGCCGCGTCAATTACCGACGCTGGAAAGCTGAAGGGGCGGAGGTTTTGAGCAATTGGCTGGGAACTTTGGCAGATGTAGATTTAGCTGCTATGACGGATGCGGATGCGCGGTTGGCGCTGTGGCTGAATGCGTACAATGCGATCGCAATTTCCCAAGTAATCGAAGTATACCCGATCGCGTCCATCCGTCCCAAAATTTTAGGAATCCCCAACTGGCTGGGTTTTCTGGAATTCTTCACCCGTTCAAATTCAATTATTGGTGGCAAAAAGTACAGTCTCAATCAAATCGAACACGCAATTTTGCGCCCGGAGTTTGCCGAAGCGCGCATTCATTTTGCCTTAGTTTGCGCTTCCGTCGGATGTCCGTTGTTGCGCCGCGGTGCTTACTTCCCCGAGTCTGTGCGAACTCAACTGGAGACGGATGCGAATAGTTTTATCAAGAATCCCGATAAAGTGCGGTACGATGCTGGGAAAAAGACGCTTTATTTGAGCAAGATTTTTGAGTGGTACGGCGAGGATTTTGTCAAGAATGCGGGTTCGGTAGCTGCCTATGTGGGCGGTTATTTGGGGCCGGAGGTGGGTGTAAGCGATGAATGGGCGATCGTTTTTTTGCCCTATGATTGGAACTTAAATCAAGTTTAGAACCACTCTCAAAAATATGAGGTACTCATGGGCATTGGGCATTGGGCATTGGAAATTGCTCACCACGCTTGAGAACCGCTATAACTTTAAGGGATTTGGTGTTGCTTAATCAGGGTATGAAAATGAGTAACTTAAAAATTCAGCTATAGCGGTTCTCACAAAGATTCGCGGACGTTGTTGGGAAGAGAGCCCTTTTAGTTTAAGCGGTTATCGAGCTGTCAGTTATACCTCATCTTTTTGAGAAAGGCTATATCTTGACTGACTCGCTTGTTTCGTTTTTTCTTATTGAGTCGTTCATACCGTAAGTAAATTAGCAACGCCAGAGATTTTTCCCGATATCTAAATTACAGGCGATAATTTGTAGGGAAACGGCTTTTCTGTGTCCGGCTTTGGCGAGGCGCATCAAACATAAATTCGATCGCACTAGCAATACGTTTGAAAATCACTATAAATCAATAATAGACTGGAATTGCAAAAATTGCAAACTATCTTGAAAATATCCGCGTTTATCCGTGTTTATCTGCCTCACATCTGCGGTTACTCTATCTATTAACAATTTAGGCAATTCAAGTTTACTGTCTTCAAACACTCCTGTGCAACTTGAGCAGGTGTCCCAACATCCACCGACAATCGAGCGACAAGTGACATTATTGTAACAATCACAGTTAAAACACTCTGGAATATTGAAAATGATTTCAGATAAATTTCGGCGCGAGTTGCGTGCAGAAGCCAAACTCTGGGAAGCAGAAGGACTCATCGATAAATCTTTCTACCAACAACTTTCGGAACGATATCAATTCCACATTATCGAAACCAGTTCCCGCAACCAATTTCTGAGCATTCTCATCGGTTTGGGCAGCATACTTCTAGGCATAGGAGTTATAACATTTGTAGCAGCCAACTGGCAAGTTTGGTCGCGCGAAGTGAGAGTGGCACTGCTGCTAAGCGTTTTCGTTGCAGTCAATGTCGCAGGTTTCTATTTGTGGCGCATTCCCCCATCCCAAAACAAAAACTTAAATCAAAGTATTTTACCTGCCACAAAAGGGCGAAACAAGCTTCTCGGTGAAGGATTGTTACTCTTAGGTGCTCTGATTTTAGGAGCAAATATGGCGCTGATGGCGCAAATGTTCCACGTTGGCGGTTCTTCCTACGGACTTTTTTTAGTTTGGGGAATCGGAGTGTTAGGAATGGCTTACAGTTTGCGCTTGACTTCGTTGGGTGTTTTGTCCGCGCTTTTAATCGGTTTCGGCTATTGGCTGGCGGTGTTAGATTGGTCTTCTAAAGTTGAGTTTTCTTGGCTGGAAGTTTTGGTGCGACAAATGCCAATCGCTGGGAGTTTGATGTTTGTGCCGTTGGCTTATTGGTGTCGATCGCGTGTTATTTTTACTATAGGTGCGATCGCCATAATTTTCTCGTTACAAGTTTCGATTGCCCAAGCAGCAGATGGCGGCTGGGGTGCAGCAATATTTTGTGGTTTAGCGCCCGCCTTGCTGTGGGGATACGACGATGGGATATGGCCGAAGGTACACAGCAGGCTGTTTCAACCTACCGCCCGCAGTTTAGCACTGCTGTATTTCGCCGGCCTGTTTTACTTTCTGTCTTTCCACTGGTTTTGGCAATATTCGCCGACACCCAGGCAAACCGGGCCTGATTGGGTTTTGTTGGCAAATGTCGCTGTTTTGGGTGGTTTAGCAGTGTTTGAGTGGCTGCATTTGGGACGTTTGGAGATAGGCCGCCGCCCGCGAAAAGGAGCGGATTTGACTACAGGTGCGATCGGCGTTTTCATTCTCGCCAGCGCTTTCATACCGTTTTTTCACCTCACTTTTACTCCGATTCCTCAATTAGCAACTTTTCTGTTTAATGTTTTATCCTTTCTGCTCGCAGTCGGCTTAATCCGAGAAGGTTTAGCTTTAGGAAACCGTCAGAGTTTTTGGGGAGGAATGGTCTTTATAACTTTGCAAATTATCAGTCGAGTCTTTGAATACAATACAGAATTGTTGCTCAAATCTTTTGTATTTGTATTGTGCGGCATTGGCGTAATTGCAGCAGGCTTGTGGTTCGAGAAACACTTCGCTAAAATCGATGAGTAGGAGTCAGATAGTTGTTTCTAGGTATGTTGTTGGGCTTTAGCCCTCTTTGTCTATACGTCTCAAGAGGGCTAAAGCCCAACAACGTACCAATTAATCACAAATTCCCAAATCCTAATATGAATACCGAAAACTCAGAAACAACCAACACTTTAATTCAGCCCCCATCCTTCACCCTTCCCCCGGCTGCAAAACGGCTTCCCGGGTGGCGGATGTGGGCTCCATTGATTCTACAAATTGGACTGATTGCCGCAGTACCGGCTCCAGCAGTTTACACTTTTGTTACTGGCAAAACAGTTGTCTTGCAAACTGCACCGGTAGACCCCTACGACTTTTTGCGCGGATATTACCAAGTTTTGAGTTATGATATTTCCGATCGCACAAATCTCGAAAAGCTCCCCGGCTGGAAAGATTTACCAGGAAAACTAGAGAAACTACCTTGTCCGCGCGGAGTTGTCTGCGAAAAACAAATATACCGTGTCAACCCAAATATCAGTTTTTATGTAATCTTAGAAGCGCCAACAGCCGCGACAAATTCCGCCCGCCCCCAACCTTGGAAGCCCACGCGCGTCAGTCTGAACAATCCCCCAAATTTACCCGCCAATCAAATCGCCATTCAAGGCAAATATAACGGTTCCCAGATGGAATACGGCTTGGAAACTTATTATATGCCCGAGAATGAAAGGGAAAAAGTCAATGACGAGATTAGCGAAGCTCAACGGAAGCAGCGACAGTCTTTTGTCGTAGAAGTCAAGGTTGACAAAACAGGCCATGCTGTGCCTGTGAGTTTGTGGGTGCGCGATCGCAATTATCGATTTTAGCCGGTTTTGTCACAAGCACGCGGCGTAGCTATCCCGAGCGTGAATCGACCTTACAACCAGGCTTTGATATCAAATCCGGTGCTTCATTGGAATGATTCATCTCTATTCTCTCCCTCTGTGTCCTCTGCGCCCTCTGTGGTTTAATCATTTCGGTACAGCCGGATTTGATATGAGTGTTTTTGCTTAGAGTTGACCCAGTGGCGGGCGATTAAGATTCCGATAGCTACGCTTCACGACTTTCAAGCCCAAATCCCGTAAAATCGACCTGTGCCAGACAATATCCGTTATAATTGGCGATCGGATGTCAATTCAATTGCCGACAACCCAATAGAATCCATTAAGATAGATAAGACTTGCAAAAATCTTGCGAATTCAAGGTTGCAAGTTCAGACTCTACTGGAGCTTCTCATGTTAGCCGAGCTAATTTCTGCCAGACGAATACTCAAAGCCCAACTCCTCGACTTCCTAGGACTTCCCGACAATTCTCAAGACCAAACAGATCGCATAGTCAGCACAATTGTATCAGTGCTGGAAGCAAATGCAGCCGAACAAGAAAGATTTTGGGAGACCTTCAAAAGTGAATTAGCCGTCGATCCAGTAGAATTAGAAGCAATGCTCAAGTGTTCAGCAGCAGAACGCCAGCAATGGATCGAACAAGGCAGACTCCCGATCCTAGAATACCGCTCTTTCCGCAAATCTGGAATTCATTTAGAATATCCCGTTCACGACAGAAGATTCATCTTAAGTCTCACGCCAACAGACATTGATAACTGGCGCAAAGAACCAAAAGGGTTGATTAAAAATCATCGCCCAACAGCCGAGCCAATCAATACAGAAAACTCCGAACAAAACGAACAATCGCGAGGAGCTTTTAGTGCAGCGTGGGAAAAAATTATTGCCGACTGGAAAGAACAAGGTTCGGCGGAAATTTCAGCAACTTTCCAGTTAGCTTATTGGACAGTTTGGGCGTCGCGGTGGGCAAAAGAAAATCAGCTTAACAGCTTTAAAGCAATTAAATCTAACGAAGTCTACGAAATTTATGAAATTCACCAGCAAGCATGGTACGAGCGCAAAAATCAAGCAGTCAAATTACTGATTGAAATGCCCTACGCTATGCTTTACTTTTACCGTCCTCCCGGTGCTGACAAATTATATCTCGAACTGTGCGACGACCACCAGGACATGATGAAAGATGACTACTATTGGGATAAGTGGGATTTTTTCTATCAAAACCGGAAACTGGTAAATAAGTGCCGGGAATGCGTGTACTGTGAAACAAAGGATTATTATTCGCTTTATTACCTAGAAATTAAGAGCGATAAGTTTCCCGATTTTAGTTTTTCTTACCACACGCCGTACCCGATTGGTCGCAAATTTTTACCGCATCCCGAAACGCTTCCTGCTGTAGACCACGTAGAACAAGATGGTATTTTTCGGTTTGGTCGCCCGCTACTAGAACAGGAGAAAGTTATTCACACAGAAAAGGATGTATTGCTTAAGTTTGAAGCAGCTTTGACTGAAGCGAAAAAGTTTGTTTAGTTGTTACTCATAAACCCAAATGTCGCCTTCAATCCAGGTACGTAGTTGCGCTTAAGCGCTCTTTATTTATATATATGAAAGAGCGCTTAAGCGCAACAACATACCTATTTTTGAACTTGAATTACCTGGATACTGCCGCCAGCATAAAGTTTAGGTTGTTGACTTCCTTCGGAATTGTAGAGTTGAAATCCCACTTGGGCCAACAAACTCTGCAAGTCAGTTTCAATCAACTGCCAAGCAGTTTCAGTCTCAAACAACCACAAAAATACAGCCAACCCCGGCCACAATAACAGATTTGCGGGCCGGTGAAAATCTACCAAAGTGAATACACCACCGGGCTTGAGAACGCGGTATACTTCCTCAAAGATTTGCCTCAACTGTAACGGCTGCATTTCGTGCATCGCAACGCTGCTGTGTACTAAATCAAAATGATTGTCGCCAAAAGGCATCGATTCGGCAAAAGCTTCTACATAATTTGCTGAGGGCACATTTTTCCTTGCCCGTTGCAGCGATAATGGCGAAGCGTCAAGTCCTGTGACATCCTGGGAATATTGCACGAGAAATTGCGTGGTTTGACCGCTACCGCAACAAAGGTCTAAAACCTTAGTTTCCGCGCCCAGGGTCACATTTTCCAAGGCTAGCTGCCTAAAACGAGTTTCACCACCTACGCTTAAAGCAGCCAGACGCGCGATCGCATCGTACAGCCACTGATACCTATAACTTAAATCTCTCAAAATTGTTGCCATATTCAAAATTATGTATATCTTGCTATCGACTTAAGATATTATTAAGTTATATGATAAAAATAAGTAACAGAACTGAGACGATGGGAGAGCTGTAACCGCTATGGGTCGTGTGGGAGTATTACTATTAAACTTGGGCGGGCCCGATCAAATCGAGGATGTCCGTCCTTTCCTGTTCAACTTGTTCGCTGACCCGGAAATCATTCGCATTCCGTTTCCGTGGATGCAGAAACCGCTCGCCTGGTTGATTTCGACTCTACGTTTTAAAAAATCCCAGGAAAACTACCGCCAAATCGGAGGCGGCTCTCCTTTGCGGCGGATTACCGAAGAACAAGCCTTGGCGCTGCAAGAACTTTTGCAGTCTAAGGGACAAGATGCCAGAGTATACGTGGGGATGCGTTACTGGCATCCTTTTACTGAAGAGGCGATCGGCAAAATAAAGCGCGATCGTATCGAACAATTGGCAATCTTGCCATTGTATCCTCAATTTTCGATCAGCACCAGCGGTTCTAGCTTCCGACAGCTAGAAGAAATGTGGAACCAAGATCCAGATCTCAACCAGATAGAATATACCGCGATTCCTTCTTGGTATCACCGACCAGGCTACCTTCAGGCAATGTCGGAATTGATCGCCCAAGAATTAGATAACAGTCCAAATCCCGATCGAGTTCACATCTTTTTCAGCGCCCACGGCGTCCCCCTCAGCTACGTAGAAGAGGCTGGAGACCCCTATCAGCGCGAGATTCAAGATTGCACTCGCCTGATTATGGAACATTTGAATCGATCGAACGAACATACACTAGCTTACCAAAGTCGGGTTGGCCCGGTGGAATGGCTCAAGCCTTACACCGAAGAAGCGATTACCGAATTAGCAGAAAGTGGAGTTCAAGATTTGTTGGTAGTTCCAATTAGTTTTGTTTCCGAGCACATCGAGACTCTGCAAGAAATTGACATGGAGTATCGAGAATTAGCAGAAGAGTCGGGGATTGAAAATTTCTACCGAGTCCCTGCATTGAATACTCATCCGGTATTTATTGAAGCCTTGGCAGATTTAGTCATCGAGTCGATAGAATCTCCGAGCGTTAAATTCTCGGATGTGATACGCCCTTCCAAGAAAGTTAAAATGTACCCTCAAGAGCAGTGGGAGTGGGGTTTAACGACGGGGGCGGAAGTCTGGAACGGTCGTGTAGCAATGATTGGTTTTATAGCATTAGTGATCGAGTTAATTACGGGTCAAGGCCCGCTACACTCGATCGGCTTGCTTTAAATAATAATCGGTTGTGCGATCTATTTTTAGGTGCAGATTAAGCCTGCAATCTGAACCAACAGCAGACAAAGAATCTCAACATAAAACCCGCCCCGCGCATCTAAAAACCGCAAGAGGGCGGTTTTTGCATGGAGATTAAATCCATTAAATCAAAGGTACGTAGTTGCGCTTGGGCGCTCTTGGTACGTAGTTGCGCTTGGGCGCTCCGAGGTACGTAGTTGCGCTTGGGCGCTCTTTCAAAGGTACGTAGTTGCGCTTGAGCGCTCCGAGGTAGGTAGTTGCGCTTGAGCGCTCCGGAAAGGTTTTTGTATTGGAGAATAAACTGATTCCTAGACGCAACATTCAGATCAAACAAAAGGTACGTAATTGCGATGAAATCACTCTTTCTTATATATATAAGAAAGAGCGCTTAAGCGCAACTACATACCTAAAAATTAATCTGGATTGCGTTTGTGGCGGCGGGGATTTCCCCCATCGCCCGGTACTCCCTGACTTCTGTACCAGCGATACCACTCCTTAGAACTGCGAATAGCGAACCACAGCAGCAGCATAGCAATTAACGCACCCTCTTTCGGAGCGTCAAAGGCAAACAAAACCAGGGAAATACACAGAACATCTTGCAGCAAAATCACCCAAATTGGTAAAATCTGTAGTCGGTAAAGCCATCCTGCTTGTACCAGTTGCAGCACAAAAGCCAGCAAACCTCCGACAATACCAATAATCCACAGCATCCCAGGGTGAACAATGATTTCGTCGATCGCACTTACCTGAGCGATCGCAATTCCCATAATTGCTCCTACAATAGGACTAAAAATAATTTGCACAATTTGCAGCACCCGCTGTCCAGCAAAGGTTTTAGAAGCAAACACCTCCAACAGCGACCAACTCACCAAGATGGATATTGCCACTTGGGGGTGAAGGCAAGACAATAGAGGTATTTCCGACCAAAGCTTGTCAATCCGCAACAAACCAATCAACAGCAGCGGTAGGGCAATTCTCATACCCCCCGCCGCAGACGCAGAGAGCGCGGCTAGGAGTCCAACTATCATAATAATTTAGTTTTCTTTGTCGGAATCCCCACAGCAAGCGGTAATCCGCTTGGTGGCTGGCGGTGATTTGAGCGATCGAACTCAAATTGCCGATCGAGCTTAAACATCACCCTCTATTTTAACTGTATTTGCTGAATCGGTGCTTGGGACTGCGCCCCCCAAAGTCGATCGACAATCAGACAGAAGCCACTTACGCAGTTATTGTAGAAGGTAGAAGGCAGTTATCCAGAATCAAACCGGGATTGTGATTAAATTAGAAAGTATCGAAAAACCAGCAGTTAAGCCACAATAATTAAATTTAAAATACCACCTAACCCAGAGCTTTCCGGCAAATTATTCTCCTATCTTCCCTCTTCCTTCTCCTGTCTTCCGTCTTTCTTCTTCCTTCTTCATTCTTCCTTCTTCATCGTTCCTTTTCCCGTCTTTCCTCTTACTTCTAGCTTCTTCCTTCTGTCAACTGTCAACAGATCGCGGGCGGGCACGGGGGCACCGCCCCTACTAACTGTCAACTGTCAACTATCAACTGTCAACTATTCTTATGTCTGAATCATTATTTGCCGATGCCAGCCGCCGACTAGAACGAGCCTTAAAATATGTATCCCTTTCCGAGGATACTAGCGAGCGGCTCAAATATCCCAAATCCAGTTTAATCGTATCAATTCCCGTGCGGATGGATAACGGTGAGCTGCGAATTTTTCAAGGTTATCGAGTGCGCTACGACGATACCAGAGGCCCGTCGAAAGGAGGAGTGCGCTACCACCCGAAAGTATCCCTGGATGAAGTGCAATCACTGGCATTTTGGATGACGTTTAAATGTGCAGTGCTCAACATACCCTTTGGGGGAGCAAAGGGCGGAATCACAGTCAACCCCAAAGAATTATCCAAACTCGAATTGGAAAGATTGAGTCGGGGTTACGTAGATGCGATCGCAGATTTCATCGGCCCAGATGTCGATATTCCCGCACCGGATGTCTACACCAATCCCATGATTATGGGTTGGATGATGGATCAATACAATATTATTAAGCGGCAGCTAAGTCCGGCGGTTGTGACAGGTAAACCAGTAACAATTGGTGGCAGTTTGGGCAGAGATACTGCTACCGCCACCGGCGCTTTTTTTGTAATTCAAAATCTCCTACCCAAATTCAACCGAACTCCGTGGGAGACAACGGTAGCCGTCCAAGGTTTTGGTAATGCTGGAGCTGAATTAGCAGAATTGCTCTGGAACGCAGGTTACAAAGTTGTGGCTGTCAGCGATTCCCAAGGGGGAATTTATGCGAAACAAGGGCTGGATATTCCCAGCATCCGCCGTTTCAAAGAAGCTAACAAAGGTATCAAAGCTATTTATTGCGAAGGTTCTGTTTGCAATATTGTCGAACACGAAATCTTGACAAACGAGCAGCTTTTAGCCTTAGATGTAGACGTGCTGGTTCCAGCAGCTTTGGAGAATCAAATTACTGCACAAAATGTCAATGATGTCAAGGCTAAGTTTATTTTTGAAGTAGCGAACGGGCCGATTGATTCTGCTGCTGATTTGATTTTGGAAGCGCGGGGAATTCAGGTGTTCCCGGATATTTTAGTCAATGCCGGGGGCGTGACGGTGAGTTATTTTGAGTGGGTGCAAAATCGCAGCGGGCTTTATTGGACGCTGGAGGAAGTCAACCAGCGCTTGCAGCACAAAATGGTGGAGGAAACTGAGGCAATTTGGACAAAATCTCAGGAATTGTCGGTTTGTATGAGGACTGCTGCTTACGTGTACGGTTTGCAGCGACTCGGAGAAGCTATGAATGCGAAGGGAACGCGCGATTATTATTTAAACGGTTGACGGAATGCTGGGAAGTGCGATCGAACAGGCTAGAAGCCTGTTCCACAAAAATAGGCTAGAAGCCTGTTCCACAAAAATAGGCTAGAAGCCTGTTCCACAAAAATAGGCTAGAAGCCTGTTCCACAAAAATAGGTTATCTCATGTCCGGTTGATTGACCACAATAAAATGGGATCGAGCGTGCGGACTTCAGTCCGCATCATACGGACTGAAGTCCGCACTACAAACTTTAAAAATAGATTGAATATGATGATTGTGGGGCGGGCTGCGGCGAGGCTCAGAACAGCTAGCAGCTAATTATCAAAAATTTGCTGGACGCAGATTGACTAATATTACTTGATAATGTAAAGTAAAATGTTAATGGTCGCAAGATTTAAAAACTATGTGCGGCAAGGGGTCTCCTGTGAACTCGATCGAGTTTAACGGGAGAGAACGTAAAAAAAATTCCAATCATTAAAACTATATAGGCTACTCTAATGAGACAACCTTTATTTGGCAAACTCGCCGCGGCGGCGCTCGTTGTAGGTACATCGGCTGTGTTTTCCCAGCAGGGCCAAGCTCAAACGAGAAATCAATTTTTCTGCGGGATTAGCGAAGGCAAACCAGCAACAATCGTCCGCACGGCCGCTAAAGGCCCCGTACCGCTGATAGTTTGGAACAATGAAGCTTTTTCCGGTTCGGGTTGGACTCCCAAACGGCGCTGCGAAGACGTATCGGCTAGATTTCAACGGTTTAACGATAACGGTCAACTCAGATTCATGAGAGCGGGGACTTTCAATGGTCAACAAGTATTGTGCGTCGATAGAGTCAGAGGTAGCGGGAACTGTTCGAGTGCTGAAGCAATAGTGCTGACAGTACCCCGGCCCAACAATGCCAACCAGATTCTCGAAGAAATGCTTAACACCCGCAACCGCGCCTCCAAGCAGCCGCTTTACCTGAGTGGGGAAAAGCAACTGGTAACATACGAAAATGGGTTTGCTAACGTCAATCTCAATCAATGGTTTGAAAACGAACTACCAGACAACGAGCGTTTGTGGTAAAAGTAGCAAAGAAACTGCGAGCTAAACAAACATGGATTGGCGTTCACTAATCTTGGCAACTTGTATCAGTGGCATCTCAATGATTTTGCCTGCACAACTTCCGCGTGCCAAAAATTTCTTAAAACAGATGCCAGTCGAAATGTCGCAACAGCAATTGCAGCAACACGCTGAGTCGATCGCTGTTAGGGTGCGATCGTCTGGACAAGTTGCCGGAACGGGAATCGCCATTCGCAAGCAGGGTTCGCAGTACACCGTACTGACAAACGAACACGTCCTCAAAGCCGGCAAGGCTCCCTACCAAATCCAAACCCCAGATAATAAAATTTACCCTGCAATCTTTGTCAAAGACGCTAATTTTAAAGGCAATGATTTGGCGTTGTTGCGCTTTACTAGCAGCGTTGAATATACCACTGCTAAGCCGGGTGCCGTACCAAAAGTTCAGGATGCAGTATTTGCAGGTGGGTTTCCTTTGACAGAAGAAGGTCAAAAAGACCGAGGATTTGTGTTCAAAACTGGCAAAGTTTGGCGAGTGTTAGATAAAGCTTTGGAAGGTGGCTATCAAATTGGTTACACCAATGAGATTGAAAAAGGGATGAGCGGCGGGCCGCTGCTGAATGTTCGCGGCGAGGTGGTGGGGGTTAACGGCGTCCACGCTTACCCGCTGTGGGGAGACCCATACCAGTATAAAGATGGCACTGAACCGAATGCAGCGCTGCGAGAGCAGATGAGTAAGTACAGTTGGGGAATTCCGATCGACACTTTTAAGCAGCTAGCACCTTCAGGGCTGGAAATGACAACCAATTCTGTGAAAAAATAGGCGCGATTGAGTGCGGGATATTTCGTGCTTTGGCTTGGTGGCGATTTGAGCGATCGAAAATATATACAAACCCGCCCTAATATTCCTGAAACTAAACTAAATAATTGGACTATGACAAAATTTTATAGCAGAATTCCAACAACATTGGTAGGGGCGGTGGCGATCGTCGTCTCAGTGCAAATTCTGCCAGCACCAGCACTAGAACGAACCGAAATCGGGGAAATTGCTAAAAAATTTACGGTAATGATCGCTGGCGACTGTCAGGGATCGGGCTCGATCATTGAGCGTCAAGGTGAAAATTATACAGTCCTTACTGCCAATCACGTCGTAGCAACTACTGGTGAATGCTTTATTCAAACTGGCGACGGTATGCGCTACAAAATCTACGAAGCCATAAACGTGCCGGGAACAGATTTAGCAGTGTTGCAGTTCCAAAGCAAAAATAACTATGGAGTCGCTCAAACTGCGACCTCTGCAAATTTGCAGCCTGGGTCAACAGTTTATGTAGCAGGCTATCCCAGTCCCGGACAATTTGATACCAAACGCGGCTACCGCTTTTACCCTGTCAACGTCAACGGTAGAGCACCCGGTTCTCGTGAAGGTTACGAACTATCCTACGACGGCGCATCTCTCCCCGGTATGAGTGGCGGCCCGGTTCTCGACAGCAACGGCCGTGTGGTAGCAACTCACGGTAAAGCTGACGTGCGGCTTCAACAGGCTGTAGAGAATTACGGCGTTCCTTTTGAGATATTTCTGGCGAGGCGGAACCAAATAAGGGGCGACGCCCGATCGACCTCAGCCCAGAATCCACCCGTACCAGCCCCCGCACCAGCACCCGTACCAGCACCCGTACCAGCCCCCGCACCAGCC
>NZ_JAHRFA010000067.1:0-40149 GCF_020883045.1 Microcoleus sp. CAWBG58
AGTTGACAGTTGACAGTTGACAGTTGACAGTTGACAGTTGACAGTTGACAGTTGACAGTTGACAGTTGACAGTTGACAGTTGACAGTTGACAGTTGACAGTTGACAGTTTCAACAATTCCAATGCAACTGGAAACGATATCAATTTGAGGTATTTGTCGATCGCCAAAAGTTCCAAAAAAATCCGAAATTCCGGTAACTAACAGTAGGGTGCCCAGCGGAAGCATTAGTGTCAACTTAAGCCTGAAATGCTTGATAAATTTGGGTTTGACGCCAAGTCTAGATCCCCCTAAATCCGCCTGATAGTCGGGGGACTGTCGATCTGACTCTTGTTCCCCCCTTTTTAAGGGGGGCTAGGGGGGATCGGGATTTAATAGTCAAACCACAATCTCTGACTAGACTTGAGATTAAGTTGACACCTATGCAGCGGGAGGAAATTCTCAGTCTTTAGTCAAAACATTCAACCCGCCGGGCACCCTACCCGATGTTTTGCCGGTAGTAAGGTGCGCGTCGCGCACCCTACCAGAGGCAGTTAGATTGTTACCTGAGTGAAATCGCCAGCGCTGAGAGTACCGGGTACACCGTTAAGCTTCGCTAACAATTGATTGGTACCCGTCACGCTAATCAAAGTTTGATTGCTGCTAGACGCAATGCTGAGTTGATTGAAACTCAAACCGGGAGCCAACCCAATTAAATCCTCGCCCTTGCGGAAATCAGTAATGATGTCGCTACCCAAACTTTGATTTAGGAAAAACACATCACTTCCCGAACCGCCAGTCAAAGTATCATCTCCTATATCCCCGGAAAGGAAATCGGAACCAGCACCGCCAGCAAAGAGATCGTTACCCTTACCGCCGAAAAGCGTATCGTTACCGGCGTCACCGCATAGAACATCGTTTGCATCGTTACCAAACAGTACGTCGTTGCCAATACCGCCATCGAGACTGTCGTTGTCTTTGCCGGCGTAAATCGTGTCATTTCCTGCTCCACCAAACAGCAAGTCTGTACCTTCATTACCAAACACAAGATCGTTGCCGTTGCCAGCATTAATTGTGTCATTTCCTAAGTTGCCTAACAGGTTGTCGTCGCCATCTTCACCGAGCAAGATATCGTCATCTTTGCCACCAAAAATGGTGTCGTTACCGATACCGCCGGCAACAGTATCTTTGCCCAAATCTCCCATTAAGAAGTCATTGCCATCGGCGCCAAGAATAGTGTCATTATCTTTGCCACCACTGATGGTATCGTTGCCAGCACCACCTTGGATGAAATCAGTGCCGTCATTGCCGAAGATCGCGTCGTTATCTGCACCGCCGTCAATGTTGTCATTGCCGCCAAGTCCGTAGATAGTGTCGTTGCCACCAAGTCCGTTAATCGACTCGGGGATGCTGCTACCCATGATGAAATCGGCATTGTTACCCCCATTGACAGTTTTTTGGACGGGGTTGGGGGTGATGGTAGCAGGGTCGAGTTGCGGGGCATTGAGGCCATCGAGCAGGCAAGCATCGGAGGTGGGAGTGGGAGTTGGCGCGGGTGTTGGTGTCGGCGCCGGAGTTGGTGTGGGAGTGGGAGTCGGCGCGGGTGTCGGAGTTGGCGCCGGAGTTGGTGTGGGAGTGGGAGTTGGCGCGGGTGTCGGAGTTGGCGCCGGAGTTGGTGTGGGAGTGGGAGTCGGCGCGGGTGTCGGAGTTGGCGCCGGAGTTGGTGTGGGAGTGGGAGTCGGCGCCGGAGTCGGTGTCGGCGCCGGAGTTGGTGTGGGAGTGGGAGTCGGCGCCGGAGTCGGTGTCGGCGCCGGAGTTGGTGTGGGAGTGGGAGTCGGCGCGGGTGTTGGTGTCGGCGCCGGAGTTGGTGTGGGAGTGGGAGTTGGCACGACTCCATTGGTGTATTCAAAAGAGCCGCTGTCAACGATCGCCCCTGGAATAGTATCGCCATCTTGAGGGCGAGTCACGCCGCGTTGATCCAAAGCGGGTGCGCCACTTGCAACCCCTTTATCAATTGCTGGACTTCCGAGCAGCAGAGGCCTGACTAAAGCGCCGTTGATGTTTTGCAGGGGGCCGAGTTTGGGATCTGCGAGGGTCACACTTGCCGTAGCATTGACATCGCTGCCGTCATTGGGGTTTTTGGGCGGCCACTGAAAATTCCCTCCTTGATCGCTATATTGGGCGGTGACGTGTTGCTGAATTCCCCAAGGGTTTCCTCCGTTAGCCGCTGTATTGTTGGAAAGAACCGTGTTTTTGAGGGTGACATTATTGGCATCGGCGAAGATACCTCCACCAACCCACCCGGCGCTATTATCGGCGATCGTCGTGTTGACAATAGTTGTGCGTGCACCAAGAGTCATGGCACCGCCCAGTTTGTTGAAATCACCAGCAGCAAACGCGGTGGAGTTGCCAGAAAACGTGCTGTTAGTAATCGTAGCAGGGGCATTTCGCATCCACAGGCCACCACCTTGATTGTTGGCTTTGTTGCCAGCAAAGCTAGTGTTGGTAATAGTCAATCCCTGGTTGGTGCTGTCGCTCAAAACCGTTACCGCACCACCGTTTCCAGGATTTCCACCGCCGGGACTGCCTGTTAGCGCCATAACTTCGTTATTTTGGAAGGTGGTGTTTTCCAAAATTACATTGTCTTGGCTGCCCGTGAACAGATAAGCTGCACCTCCTTCACCTCGACCTTTATTGTTCTGAAATACGCTATTGGTAATCTTGATTGTGCCGGAAGCTTCATTTAGACCGCTGGCTCTGTCTGTGTAAATAGCGCCACCGTTACCCCTTAAACCAGGATTACCTTGACCTGTTGCGTAAGAGGCTGCGCTGGTGTCGTTGCCGATGAATCGCGAATTGTCAATTGTTAACTTGCCCTGAAGGCTGTTAATTGCCCCACCGTTAATTCCCTTGTTGTTGGTGAAGTCGCTGTTGGTGACAGTAAAAGCTTTGGAGCTCAAAAAGCCGATCGCACCTGCACCGCGTTCGTCATTAGCTGCGGTGGCGATGTTGCCGTTGAATTTACTGTTCGATACTGTCAGGGTATTGTTGAAATTACCGAAAATTGCCCCACCACCTTGATCGGCAACGTTGTTATTAAACTGAACGTTGTCTACTGTGAGCCTTACTTCGTCGGTTGTGCCGATCGCCCCACCTGTCCCAGTCGTTTTACCGTTGGCAAGAGTGAGATTTTTGACCGCAAAATTCGTCGCAGTCACAACGTTTGCATTGACAAAAAAGGCACGGGATGAGTTGTTACCGCTGATGGTTAAACCCGCTGCACCGGCGCCGTCAATGGTGAGGTTTTTGCCAACGGGAATATCGATTTGACCGCTGGTAAGGGCGATGGTTTGACCAGCTAGACCAGGAGCGAAGGTAATTGTGTCCCCGGCAACAGCGGAGGCGATCGCAGCTCTCAAGGAACCTGCTCCGCTATCGCTATTATTCGTGACGACGATAGTAGCTAAATCACCTTGGTAATTTGCCATCACATCGGAGTTCAAGGCTAAGGGAGATTCAATTTGACCCTTAGAAAATTCTAAATTCCAGTCGCCGTTTTTACCAGTGATGTTGGTGGATGCAGCAACGTCAGCCCCCGTTAATTCGCTTAACTTGTCAACGAAACTAGCGCCTGTCCCTGCTGCTACATCGCAACCGTAGAGACTGATGTCGGCTTCTGGAGCTAGTGAATTCTGCCACTTTTCCAACTGGCTTTTGTATTGATCGATGTTATCTGAACCCAGAGCGGTATTACCGAGTTGCAGGCTGCCAGAACTGCCGTGAGAAATAATGTGTACCGAGTCGATCGCCCCGTTGGTAGAGGCGTAGTTTTCAATTTCAGATGTAATTTGTTGGATGCCATTTTTGGTGCTATCGAGGATTACTACCTGCTGTCCAGGTAGCACTCCCGCTGCAATTGACTCGTAATCTTCCACCCCGGAATCAATGAATACTAAGGAACGTGGGTGCAATTTTTCCAAAGAAGATTGTGAGCTGGTTTGAGCGAATGTAGAACTCATTTGTGATACTCCATTAAGGGCGTTATTGGTAGATACAGCCCAGGAGTGTTCTTATCAGTCTTATTTGAATTCATATTAACACCTATTTTGAAAATAGTGCAATATTTACCAATCAATTATTTAAATGTTTTATTTTCCGGATTGTACATACTTGCGCTTGTAGTTACTCGATTTTTTGGCAAGAATTGTTGGAATATCTAATAAATGTGTGGCGCACATTCAAAAAAAATCCAGCTTTTTTAAAGCCGGATTTTTCAGGATTATTAGCTGTAAATGCCTATAATTATCGGCACAAAAAAATGGGCTAAGCGTAATTTACTACTCAGCAACCCCTTTAAATTAGATTGAGTGTTTTTGTGTTTAGTCTGATATTTCGGGTATGCGGACACGGCTCAGCCTAAGTCCCTACCTGTATTTCAGCGAATTTGAGAATGAATTATATAATACCTTTTGAATGATTGCGTCAATGAAAACCAAGAATGCAAGTATAGGCCAGAGCAAAACTAGGAGCGACCTCAGTCATCCCCACTTTGAAAATCTAAAATTGTACGAGATAGGCTGCGTGGCTGGCTAGATTTTTGAAACACCAGAATACTGATACCAAGTTGGTTTGGTGGCATTTACTAAGGATCGAAACAGTCTGACATTAAGTGCCGATTAATCGATCGCACTTAAGTTGTTTGCGCGCGGGCACAGGAACTTTGCGGAGTTGGGCTGTCACTACACTACAAAGGCTATGAGAATTATTTAACGGGAGTTGATACGATCGATCGCACATTCAGTCAGATCGCATCGTCGCGCCCCATCACGCGGTTAATGACAATTCCATTGTGGCCAATCACCCTCAGCACGTTCCACAACCTCAATTACATCACTCTCCTTAGCAAACAACCGATCGCACCCGCGGCCGTTGCTGAGTGTGTCGCTATCTCGATCGGCATAACACGAACCCAGTCCGTTTTTGTCACTTAGGGAACTGTGCCTTTTTAGCAATTGGCTGTCATCTGGTTCGAGGCAATCTGAAGTGCCGCCAAAAATTGTGCAAACTTTGTCAATCTCTCTAATCAGGATAGAGGCATATTTTTGAAGTGCCGAGATAACTTGCTGGATCCCGTCAGACATAGACTTGACTAAAATTACTGCAAGCGTCGCGAAAATCCCAGAGACAAAATATCCGCCGTCATTGATGCTGGAGTCATTAAATGCAAAACTTCTGGATCCGGGATTTTGGTATTCCGAGGCGGGATTGGTTTCCGTCAAAGAAGTGAACATATTCCTTCCTCCAAAAGGGTGTTGGCTGGTAGATGTACCCTTGGAGTCAGAGCGTTGGAAACAGGCAGGAACTAGGTTGGTTTGGCTCGCGGCCATTGCACTCATCTATCAGTTTCGCCTATTTCTCTGGTGCTGCCATCCGCGATCGCACGGAATTTATGTTTTCTGTATTTTCCCAAATTAGCGATCGGTCAGTAATTACCGATAGATCCAGTATCCTGTAGGTGACCGCTTCAACAAAGTGTCCTCAAAACCCCCGATTGCGATCGATCCCATCTAAAATCTCAAACCTCAAATGCTCGATCGCAGACACAAGCACTCTGATGCAAATTAGGTACGTAGTTGCGCTTGGGCGCTCTTAAACCTCAAATACTCGATCGCAGACACAAGCACTCTGATGCAAATTAGGTACGTAGTTGCGCTTGGGCGCTCTTTCAATATATAAGAGCGCTGAAGCGCAACTACGTACCTTATGAAGTACCTTATATTTAATCTCAAAGTTCGTCCGGCCCGACAAATACCACCCTTCACGAATCTGTAGTAGAGGGCGGTTTCTTCCCCGCATTCCGGATATTAATAATCTTGTTGAGCGCCTCGAACCAAAAACCAGCTCCCATAGAAATCGCTACGCCGCTCAACATCCAACCAAACAATTTTCCCATCAAAGCCGGCAACAATACATTCCCCTGGGCATCTAGTTCTAACCTGTTCGGTTCGCTCCAGCCAAAAGGTAGAGCTACATTATCCAAAGCTCGATCGACCTGATTTTGAACTTTGGTGAGATTGGTTAAATTATCCAATTTTGTGTTAGCATTTTTTTCCACCAACTGCTTAGCGTACAAATTAACAGTCGATCGCAACATCGAATCCTTCGACAACCGATTAACAATAGTAATCGTATCAGCGTTAGCAGTCAGGGCGATCGCAGTTCCGAGCAAAATCGCCACCCCTCTAGAATTCCGCTTGTAAACCCCCGAAGCGCGCTCCATCGATCGATCGAACCAACCTTCAATTTCTTTCTGAAACCGCTGCAACTGCTCTTGAGTATCTCCACCGCCTATTTCAGCACGCTGTGCCAAAAGATAAAGACTGCGTTTCAAAGATTCTGGCATACTGTCCAAGGTTTCTTGAATTTGTTTGTAAATCGGACTCTCCTGTTTCTCATCCATAATTTGCGCTACCGTATCCTGACTTTTTCTAACTTTCCTCGCAGTATTTAACAAATTGCTCAAACTCGGTTGCAGTTGCGCCCGCAACGCTGCCCGCTCAAACTCGCTATCAAAACTCGCCTTAATAAAAGCCATCTGTCTCTGAAATTCTCTTCCTCCCTGCTCGGTTTCTGGCAGATAAACCTGAGAATCATTAATATAAAATCCCAACTTTTCTGACATCCGATCCAAACAGTTGTTCAAACTTCCCAAATCATTTTTATAATCTTCAACAACTCGATTGAACTCAGCAGTCAGCCAGCCAAATTCTTGCTCAATAATTGGTTTCTTAGACTCCGGCAGATTCAAACCCTCTCCAATGACTTGAATTTGTGCCAACTGTAAATCTTTAAATCTTTCCAGTCTGCCTTTAGAGAGAGATTCCACCAAAGCAGAAATTTTCAAAGTATCCAAAAGGCTCGCAGCAAAACTATCGGCTGGAATATAAGAAGGCCCTGTCGATCTATTGCCAAAAACATTCTTAGTGCCAGTCATGCCGCGGTATAAATCTCCCAGGCGGTGCGTAACAGAGCGAAATCCCTGCGATAAAAGCCCTTTCGCTCCTTGATTCAAATCCTTGATAATCGGATTGGCATAAATCGAATTTGCCAACAGTCCGACTCGGTGCAATTCCAGCGGATCTTTAGTGCCTTCGCTGCCTCCAGAAATCAGCACTTCGATGGACTTCTTTAAATGTTCTGCCCGCCACTGCAAAACAGTAGCAATCAGTTCCTGAATTTCGGAAGCTAGCAAGCTTAAAGTCAGGTAAATAAACACTAAGCCAATTATAATATCTATGATTACAGGTAAGTTCATGGTATTTCGACGATCGCAAATAACTGCTGTCTAAGTTTACCTTCTCTTTGGGACGCTAAAACTCTCTTAAGTTATGTCAGAAATCTTTCGATTCCTGGGCCGCAAACCGAAAACTCGCTTCAATGACAGCTTGACAGACAAACTGTGGATGCTGGCTTTTCTGTTGGCTGCGGTGCTGATTTTCGGGCACAATCTAGGCGGCGTGGCGTTGCGGGATTGGGATGAAGGGATTGCAGCCCAGGTAAGCCGCGAAATTTGGCGCGGTAATTTAAATTGGCTGTATCCTACGATCGGCTCTGTGCCTTATTTGAACAAGCCGCCGCTGGTACACTGGCTGATCGGGCTGTGTTTTCGCGTCGGTGGTGTCAGCGAATTGACGGCGAGATTGGTACCGGCAATGCTGACGGCGGCTTCAGTACCCCTGCTTTACGCCATTGGCAGGGAGTTGTTTGTGCAGCGCTCGATCGCCATTTTTTCGGCTCTCGTTTATCTGACGCTGCTTCCGGTAGTGCGGCACGGACGTTTGGCGATGTTAGACGGAGCAGTTTTGTGTTTTTTGCTGTTTGCGATGTGGTGTTTGGTGCGATCGCGCCGCGATTTGCGCTACGCTTTGGGCGCGGGGATTGGCTTCGGACTGATTTGCTTGACGAAAGGCCTGATGTTGGGGCTGCTGCTGGGCGCGATCGGCTTTGTTTTCCTGATTTGGGATACCCCGCGACTCCTGACTTCTGGGTATCTTTGGGGCGGATTGGCGATCGGAACTTTGCCAGTAGCAGCTTGGTATTTTGCCCAATGGCTGCACTACGGACAAGATTTCATCAACACCAATTTAGTCAGCCAATCTTTCCGGCGCATTTCCGACACTGTAGGGAATCACAAAGGCCCGCCCTGGTATTATCTATTAGAAATATTAGAATCAGCTTGGCCCTGGCAGTTATTTTGGCTGCAAGGGCTGCGATTGAGTTGGGAAAACCGCAAATTTCCGGGTGCAAAATTAGTATTAGTTTGGACGGGAGTATATCTGCTGGCTATTTCTGTGATGAATACCAAATTACCTTGGTATGTGTTGCCAGTGTATCCAGCTTTTGCGATCGCAGTTGGTAGCTATCTCGCGGAAGTTTGGGAACAACTCTCAGCCCCGGAAGAATCCACAAAAGACGAAACAGAAGACTATTTTAATGCTATATCTTTGTTACCCCATCCGGCAATTTTGGTAGTAATAGGCGTAGTTGCTGTCGTCGGCTGCGCCTACTTCAGTGGCTGGCTGCCGCTGGGCGGACAAATTGTGTCCCCCCAAAGAGATTTGCAATTAATGCTGATGTTTGTAGCTTTGACAACGATCCAAACCGCCGTATTGCTGCACCGCAAAGACAGACAATTTTTATTAGTTTTAATTTGGGGAACTTACGTTACGTTGTTGGTATTGTTCGCTTCCGATAACTGGGTTTGGGAACTAGCCGAGGATTATCCCGTAAAGCCGATCGCCGAAATCGTCCGCAAAGGAACCCCAACAGGCCAGCAAGTTTTTACATCTCATAAATTACCTCGTCCGTCGCTAAATTTTTATAGCGAGAGACAAGTTATTGTCGCCGATGCGCCAACGCTGCAACAGAAATGGCAAACTCTGCCTCAACCTTATTTTTTGTTAGAGAAACCCGTTCTCAAACATTTAGGATTGAAGAATGCTCAGGTTGTCAAAACAGCCGACGATTGGGTTGTGGTAACTCGCAAATAGGCGATAATTGCACCGGAAATTGAAGAAGTTTTATTCGGTGAATTTGGGGCAGATTTATTTGCGGGCGATCGGACTTTTTGTCGAAAGGGCGATCGCCATTTTTTGAACGACAGACGAGCGCTGGTTTTTGTTAATTTTGCAGAATGTATTGACTGATGATATTTTTGAGTTCTTGCGGAGCTTCTTTGGCGATCGCCGCTCCTAAATCTGGACGCACAACCCACCACCAAACGAGTTGTTCTAGGCGATCGGGCGGATTGTTGTTGGGGCACCATTCGATCGTACTTTCATTGACACCAATAATGTTAGCACAAAGGTCATTAGCAATAGCAACGCGATCGTCGAGTTTTTCAAACTGTACGATATCTTGCCAGCTAATTTCATTGGGAATAGAATTGAGAATTGATTGGATATCTAGAGTCAGCATTAAACTGTTCCTCCGAAAGCTATAATAACTCTAATGCCAAAGTCTTGTTGTTCTGCAAAAGATTGAGTGCTGAGCCATCCTCTCACGGTTAGAGCGATCGTACCAAATATATGGGGGCAATCCTCCCGCCGTTTCCACAGGCCAGGGCGGGCACGGGGGCACCGCCCCTACAATCGCATCATTCCGTCGTTGGCACAGGCCAGGGCGGGCACGGGGGCACCGCCCCTACAATCGCATCATTCCGTCGTTGGCACAGGCCAGGGCGGGCACGGGGGCACCGCCCCTACAATCGCATCATTCCGTCGTTGGCACAGGCCAGGGCGGGCACGGGGGCACCGCCCCTACGCATCGGATCATTCGGCCGTTGGCATAGGCCAGGGCGGGCACGGGGGCACCGCCCCTACGCATCGGATCATTCGGCCGTTGGCACAGGCCAGGGCGGGCACGGGGGCACCGCCCCTACGGTAGAATTGATTTGATATCATTATCGAATTGTCATGAAGTACGATGCTGCTAAACATCATCGGCGTTCTATTCGCCTCAAGGGATATGATTATTCTCAAGCGGGAGCTTATTTTGTTACTATCTGTATTAAAGATGGTTTGTATACATTAGGAGAAATCCGCAATAACCAAATATATTTGAGCGAACCAGGGCTGATGGTGCAAACTATTTGGAATGAATTGCCGTTGCATTATCCAGGTGTAGAAGTCGATGCTTTTGTGGTAATGCCAGATCATTTTCACGGAATTATTGTTTTGATGCCAGACAATGTTTCTGGTGCTATTCCTAAGAAACCCATGACATTGCCAGATGTTGTTCAGCGCTTCAAATCACTGACAACTGCTAAATACCGGCATGGTGTTGCCAACTTAGGTTGGACACCTTTCCCCAAAAAATTTTGGCAGCGTAACTATCACGAACACATTATCCGGGATGAGGAATCTTGCGAAAAAATTCGTGAATATATCCTCAACAATCCAATCGCTTGGGAAGACGAACCTTTACATCTAGAAAAATACCACCCCCAACCCGATACGTAGGGGCGGTGCCCCCGTGCCCGCCCTGGCCCCCGTGCCCGCCCTGGCCCCCGTACCCGCCCTGGCCTAGGGCAACCACGGGGGGAATTGCCCCTACATCTAACCTGGTTGTCGCAAACAGGGACAACCACGGGCAGGGCTATTTCTCAGACAAATGATCGTTTTGTAGGGGTAGTGCCCCCGTGCCTACCCTCCCCATCCATGATTTTGTAGGTGTTTCAGAGATTGGGCGGGTTGTAGGGGTAGTGCCCCCGTGCCTACCCTCCCCATCCACGATTTTGTAGGTGTTTCAGAGATTGGGCGGGCACGGGGGCACCGCCCCTACAAATACTAGGGCTTTAATGCGTTACTGACATCCCCGAATATTCCTTCTAATTCCTGACCATTCATTAGCTAAACTAGATTGAGAACTAGAAATTTTCCGACCCAACATTTGAGGATTTCTTTCATAAAATATCAGGTCGGTTTTATAGTTACACACTTTTCTTTTGTCACTGGTATCTGAAGGTGTACCATAGTTAGATATGTTGGCTAGTTGTTGAATAGACATCATGCCACTATAGGTACGACCGCCAATTACCCATGTAGGAAAACTCTCAATTCCTGCTTTCTCGCACTGGGAATTAAATGTACCGTTTCTACCGTTGGGGTAGCATTCAATATACGGAACTTGGCTGAAAGCATCTCCAAACACTTGGATTTGTCTTCGGCACACAGGACACCAAGAAGCACTGTACATTTGAGCACCTGCTTGTTGGAGATGATAGGCTAGGGATGCGGCGGTTTGTGCGGTGGCTGGTTTGACTAGGCTGGTACATTCTATGCCAATTGCACCGACTAGGGCTAGTGTTCCTAATATTTTGAATTTTAGTTTAATCATGATTCAAGGTCTATGAGAGGGTTGGGATTTAAGGAAGATGGTTGTGGGGGAGTCTGGGTATTAGGGATTGTTTTAGAGGGCGATCGCTCTTTTTGTCGTTAAGGGCGATCGCACTCAAATCATAGCTGTTAGACGAATCACTTTAGATTCTTTGAACAAACCCATCCTTAATCTTTTGCTCCTCAGCATTGCTGAAAGTACGATTAAATTTCGCTAAATATTCATCCCCTAACACCATAACAGTTGCTACGGGACGCACCCCAAAGTCACCAAAAGGTATATTTAATGGTTCAAAGATTTGCAAGAATATGATGTTATTCTTATCATTCCACAATTTGCCAGATAAGCTTATTCTATCAACACCTCCTCCTCCAAAGAAATCACCAAATCCAAAGTCTGTGATAATATCAGCTTTTGTTTTTGATAAATCATCAGAAGAGGAATATTTAGATAAATCGTCATCTTGTGAAAAAACAAATATATCACTGCCATTGCCACCTGATAGAATATCTTGACCTTTTCCACCAATCAGGATATCATCACCACCTTCTCCCAGGAGAGAGTCATTTCCATCACCACCCTCCAGGTTATCAGCCGAGTTATCACCACCACCCCATAGGGTATCGTCATTGTCTCCACCGATGAGAGTGTCTTTACCATCATTGCCTTCTAAACTATCGTTGCCTTTACCTCCATTAAGTGTGTCGTCTCCTCTTTCTCCTCTGATATAATCATTTTCCCCACCTCCTACAAGGCTATCGGCTGAATCATCACCACCACCCCATAGGGTATCGTCACCTTCTTCACCGATCAAAGTGTCTTTACCATCATTGCCTTGTAAACTGTCGTTGCCCTTACCTCCAATAACTGTGTCGTCTCCTTTCGCACCAAAGAGAGTGTCTCTATCATCGTCACCCTCAATGAGATCGTTGTCTTCTTCACCATTGATGAAATCGTTGCCAGAACCGCCGTAGAGGGTATCATTTCCCGTACCGCCAAATATTTTATCATTGCCCGAATCACCAAAAATTTGATCGTTGCCTGATGCAGTGAAAAGAGCATCACCCTGCAAATCTATACCAGGAATATCAGTACCGTCTAACTCATCATCTCCTGTGCTGCCGTAGATTATGTCGTCATTTTGAGGATTTTTATCTTTGACTACAAGTAGAGTTGGTTTGTTATTCGAGTCGGATTCGATAGTTCCTTCTGATCCATTTGTTTCTTTTCGCCATTGCTCATGCTCTCGTTGATTAATCTTGAAAAAAGAACTGATAATTCCTGTTGTCTTAGGATTATTGTTTTGTTCAATAATATTTGTAAACAATTGAACTATTCTGTTGTGATTATCAATTGGATTGAAGCTATCAAATCTAACACTGAAAGACTCTTGAGCAGAGTTTGCATATAAATCTGAACCTAAACCATCACCGAATCGAATATCATCCCGTTCTAAACCTATACGCTTACCCCAATACGCTCTTGAGAACTGAGATACATCTTTGAAAAAGAGGGGAATTTGATTTTCAGCCACATCTCCGTCTAAATCATATCTTCCATCAAATTTCAGAGCAGCAAAGAGTCGAGCAAAATTAACAAATCCTGCTGGATCTAAAGCAGTAAAACTATTTATTTTTGGCGTGTTTGGTGGTATGGTACGATTTTCTGGATTGTTACTGCCAAATAAAAAGCCAATTTCAGAGGAGACATAAGTACCCAAGCTATGACCTATTAAGTTAATATTATTAATATTAATTCCCCATTTTTTGAGAGAACTAACAGCCAAAGTTGCAACATCATGAATCCATTCTGAAGCTGGACCAGGATCGGGAATTCCATTTGTAGAACTGGCTGCTGAGCCACTCCAGTCCACAACCAAAACTTGACCTCCTAGTTTCTCAACAGCCTTTTCTACAGTGCTAGCTAATTTACCTAAACTGCCTGTAGAGCTTGGAGTATCATTAAGACCATGAATAACCACCCATGTTGGCACATCCTGAATACTCTTTGTTGGTGAACCGTCAGGGGTTCTAATACTGACTATTCGCTTTTCTCCTTTGTTACTAACAATGCCATCGAAACGAAGGCCATTACCCGAAGGCACAGGGACTAGCTCACCTGTGGTTTCTGGGAGAGCGGATAGATTCAGATCATATTTAGTATTCGCATCTTTTCCTTTTGATACCCTAAGATAATAGTTTCCGGCTGGCAAAACACTGGCATAAATTTTTTCTGCATCATCTTTATTTTTCTGGTCCTTATCTTTATCAAATTGGTAGGGGCTGTCAACCGAAGTACGAGTTTTTGCATCGCTGTTGAACAGCTCAACATCTGCGTTCTCCGTTAATCCACTGAGTAACAGACCAAAAGTGCTGGGACTGCTGTTTGTGAATTTATACCAATTTTCACCTTTTTCAGTACCGCCTACAACACCAGTAATCGTGCGTCCCCCTTTCAATTCTCCCAGATCAGAAGCAGTTTCTGGAGTCTCACCTGGAGTGCTAACTGGGGGCCGACTTGGAGCACTCGTCACAATATTAATCTTCGTGTCGCCAAAGCCAAGAGCCCGCAAGTTCAAAGTGTCATTACCACCTTTACCATCAGACTTTAACTTCACCCTGAAAGTCAGCTTTTGTCCTGGCAAAACGTCAGTAAACTTAGGCGGTGTAATCTCTTTCACATAACCAAAATCGTCGCTAACTGGAACAACGTTAATTTCTCTTCCAACTACGTCTAAACCTGTGGCGATCGCATCCACCAAATTAGAACTATCGGATTTTAATTCTACCACCGAACCAAATCCCAATCCATCACCATCGCTGTCATCAACCAAATCTCTGTAAGTAGCAATTTGATCTTTGGTAACAGCAAAAACTGGTACAATATTAGCATTAATCAATGCTTGCCTAACTTGTGGGACAGATGGATAATCTTCTCCGGTTCCCGGCGGATTTCCATCAAGAATTGTGTCGAGATTATTGGGTCTGGTAATGCCAGCTTTTCTCCCATCGCCAGCCTGATGAAATTCTGCATCTGTCGCCACCACAACTACACGGCGTGCACTATCCCGAAAACCAATTTCACTTTGACTGCGAAGTGCCGTTTGCAGTAGTCCTTCTAGCTGTGCTTCAGGTCCATCAGATTCTTGACCACGACCTTCGTTAACACTGAGGTTATTTACTGTTGATTGTAGCGCTGTAATATCAGTAGTCTGTCGCTGATTTAGACGATAGACATAATCACCGCGAAGTCCAAACGGATTTATAGGCTTGTCAATAAAGGAACCAACTCCAAATGTGGTGTCTGGCTGACGATTCCTCAGATCGCGTACTAGATTTGGTATCAGATTCTGTACAATAGGTAAATCCTCCGTAAATGAACGTGAAAGGTCTTGCAGCAGAAAAACATCAACTGGTAGCTGATTAGTAACTACTGAAGCACTTCGATCGCCATTTTCTATACTGCGAACCGATCTAATAGGCTCTGAACCATCTCCAGGCACCGTGACTGTTATTTCTAAAGTAATCTCGCCCCCTGGTGGCAAAAACACATCGATCGTATCCGCTGACAGAATTGTTCCCGGAGTGCTCGACAGTACCTCTCCTTTCTTAATTTGAATACCAGATGCTCCCCCAATTCGATCGCTAATACCCTTGACAAGGGTATCAAAAACCCCCGTTCCCGTTCCAGGATTTATTGCAATTCGCGATCCATCCGCCGTGAAACCAAAAAGCTTCTCGCCCTCAAACATCAAAGCTAAAATATTGCTAAAGCCAATATCGCCAATTTTGGCTGCTTCACCAGTTAGAGACACCGCATACAAACTATCGCTTGTCAGCCCCTTCGATGTTGCTAAAAATCGATTATTCGGAGCATCAAATGCCAAGTCACCACTGCTATTGAATCCAGATTCCAAGTTGGCGACTAAATACACTCCCGCATTAGTGGTATTAATGGCGTATAAGTTAGAATCCCCAGCCCCATAAAGGACATCATTCGCAAATTCTAGAGCATTAATATTGACACCCGCAGGGAGGCCGCCAACAAATGAAGTTAAACCCGATACTGGATCGATTTTGAATAACTGAGTAGGCGTAATTCCGAAAATCGTCCCATCTTTAGCAACAGCGATATCGGAGAAACTGAAGGTACTAGCAATTTGGGTGAATTTTGCTGACGGATCGATCGTCCCAACTTGTCCGCTTAGCCCGTCGAAAGTCGAAATGAAAGACGAACTGGCCCCTAACTGGCTGGCACTGCGCGTATCCGAAGCATAGGATAAGATCGAATCGCCCTTAATCTCCTCCAACAGCCCGATCGCACTTGCATCCACTGCATTACCCAACAACACATCATCTAATTGCATAATCCCATCTCCACAAAAATATAGTTGCGTAAAACCAGCAAAGCCCGCCTAGCAAGCCTTCCTAAATGTTTATCTGGGCCTTCCTCTGCTTTTTATGCAAATCGCCCTATTCTTGTAACAAAACTTTACATTGCTCCCAAGAGCAGATAAGCTGTATGCCCGATCGCCCACCAGATGCACCATCAAACCTAGCTGAAAACCAGACTGATCATTTCAGATTACTCCACAATCCTGAATCTGCAAAGGCTAAACGGCTCACCATTTGGCTCAGCAAAAAAGCTCATTTAGCTCATTTGTCTCATTTGGCTCACTTCTCGGCTCACCAAATCGTGTAACATTCTTTACTAACGCAGAGTTTCCGTAGAGGAGTACCAATGGCAGGCTTGCTCAGAGCATCCGAAGAAGGATTGAAAATCATTGATATGGTGCGACGCAACCTCGAATGGAATAAAACTGAGGATACTTGGTGTCTTGCAGCTTTAATTTCAAAAGCCACCTTAAAGCGTTTTTGGAGCAGAAAAGGAATTAGACGAGAAAACTTTATCAATATTTGCAAAGCTGTAGAAATAGAAAATTGGGAATACATTGCTGAGGGCTACAAAAATATCAAAACAGAACCACTCTTTGTCGCCGCGATCGCAGATATCCCCCTAGACAACCAAAACGATCGCACTTTCCCCCTCCCAGAAAACTTACCCCCCGTCAGAAACTGGGTACAGCGCACAAAAGAAATCGAACTCTTAAAAACCCTAATTGTTGAACCCCATCCCGTAGGGGCGGTGCCCCCGTGCCCGCCCGATTTAAATGTAGGGGCGGTGCCCCCGTGCCCGCCCGTGCCCCCGTGCCCGCCCTGGGGGGTTCCCATCGCCATCTCAATAGTCGGATTACCCGGAATCGGAAAAACCACCCTCGCCAGCCAACTAATCCGCCAATTACACGCAGAAAAAACCCCCTTCACCTGCGCCGCTTGGCAATCCTTGGAATCCGCAACAGGCAAAGCACCCCCGTGCGATCGCACAATTGACTCACTCCTATTCACTCTTTCCAACGGCGAGATTACCGCCTCCACCAACGCTCAAAATGACTGCGGGAAAAAAACCGAAAATTTGCTCAAAATCCTCAGAGATAAACCTTGCTTAATTGTGTTCGATCGCGCTGACACACTTTTGCAAGCAGGAGAAGCAAAAACGGCCGGTTATTTCGCAGACAATTGTGCAGAATATGCTTGGTTATTCAAACAACTATTAGAAACAGAACATCAAAGCAAAATTATCTTTACCAGTCGCGAAAGCTTGGCCGAATTGCCACCAACACTCACCCGCGAAATCCAGCTTAACGGATTGGAGCGAGATAGTGCAATTTCCCTGTTGCAATCTTTTAATCTGACTGCAAATCCAGAGGAATTAGCCGAAATGGGCGATCGCTATTCAGGACATCCCAAAGCCTTACAACTCGTCGCAGCCTTAATTCGAGACGATACCGAGTTTCAGGGAAATGTCGGGAATTTTTTACACCAGAGAGACTGGTTGCTGATTCGAGATATTGAAAGTGCGATCGATGAAATGATAGCGCGTCTGGGCGACAGCGAGCAAACTTGTCTGGGTCGAATTTCCGTCTATCAAACCTCAGAATATCCCCTATCTTTTGCCGGGATTAGCGCTCAAATGCTAGAAGTCAGCAAGTACGAACTTAAGGAAAACATTATTCAAGCACTGAAGCGCCGGCAATTGCTATATTACGATCGCCATTTCAAATCCTATCAGTTGCATCCGCTAGTTCGAGAAAAGGGCGAACACCTGCTAAGTCAAAATCCCGAAGATTTCCGTACCGCGCACAATCAAGCTTATAATTATTATATCAGCATTCCGCTCAAACCAAAATCGGGATGGCAAGATATCGAGGATATTCAGCCGTTAATCAGAGCGCACTATCACGCGCATCAGGCTAGAAAATTAGATGCAGCCAATGGGATTATTTCTGAAGTTTGTGAGTATTTGCGGCAGTGGAATTGTGCTGACTTGATGTGTGGAAATATAGAGCTGCCCTTGTTAGCAGAGGTAAAAAACATAAATCTGTAGGGGCGGGTTCACCGAAAATAATTGCCAAAAACCCACAATTTCATAAACCCGCCCTCACGCCACCATCAATCCCAATCTACCTCTTTCAAAATAATAATTTTGTGGATTTTCTGTTGAAATAATTGATAGATATGATAGTAGTAGGGTGCGTCAGCAAATTCTCGATACCCGCCTCAAAATTATGCTACGAGCTGACGCACCCTACAATATTTAACTTTTTTAAAATGGTACAACCACTGCAACTAAGAGGGCTGAAGCCCAACAACGTACCTTATGCTGTTTATCGCGTGGATTTGCCGGATTCAGGTTAATTGTTTTGCATTTTCTAGCTGTATTCCCGTTCGATTTTCAATGCCGTTTCGACTCTTTGATACTCGGCCTCAACTTGTTGTAAAAGCCCCGAGTCCAGCCCAGATAAAGGCTTATTTGCCTCTGTCCCCATGCGGCCCATGATTTCGAGTTCCTCGCACAACTCAAACAAGCGAAAAGCACCGAGAGTACCGCTAATCGATTTCAAAGAGTGAGCAGTTCGCCGCAAAGCTAGCGGATCGGCGTTTGACAGAGCTACAGAGATGTCTTGCAGCAGTTCGGGGGCTGTTTCGAGGTAAATGTCGATCGCCTCTTCCAAAGCTTCGACATCTCGCAATCCTTCTATAATCTTGGCACTCAGACAATCGCCATTTTCTGACAAAGTTCGATCGACATTTGATGCACTCCACCTGATGACGGAGGACGAATTGGCCATTGTCACTTGTTGATTTTCCCCAACAGCAGCATTCGTTAGCGCAGCCCTCGAAGAGGATCGCACTTCTAAATCACTTTTTCCTCCTGTCGGTTCAATCTGCGAGCTCACACAAAAAATCGGCTGCGGGCAATCGAATTCCCCATTAGAGCGAGATGTACAGGCGCTCAAAGCTCGAACCAACTCCTCAATCTCGATCGGCTTGCTCAAATAGTCGTCCATCCCCGCAGCCATGCACTCTTCGCGATCGCCCCGCATCGCATTTGCCGTCATCGCCACAATCCAAGGCCTCGTCCATTTTAAATTTTGGATTGTGGATTTTGAATTGTTAGATTGCTCATCACTACATTCAGGATTATTGTTAGATTGCTCCTGGATCAATTTGGGATTTTCGATTTGGGATTTGCCATTGTTAGATTCTCCGTCAGTTATTGAAACTTCTGATTCTTCTCTGCTATTTTCTAAATTCAAAGCTGCTGAAAATGCCTCGCGGATGCGGCGGGTAGCTTCCAAACCGTCCATTTCCGGCATTTGCACGTCCATGAGCACGACATCGTAGGGCTGGCGGCGCAAGGCTTCGAGCACTTCCATACCGTTTCCTGCCACATCCGCCCGATACCCCATCCGCTGCAAAATTTGCAAAGCCACCTTCTGATTCACCAAATGATCGTCAGCCAACAGAATCCGCAGCGGTAAATTCTCGGCCAGCACGGGTATGCTTTGCAATAAAGGCCCGCTGGTTCGCTGCACTCTAATTTCAGCAGTCTGTTTCCCAAAAATATTGATTAAAACATTGTAAAGCTGAGATTGTTTGATCGGCTTGTTCAAAAAAGCAGCAAAATCCACCTCAATCGCAGGGGTGTTAATTTCTTGTCTGCCGATCGAAGTTAGCATCACTAACGGCAACTGTTGGCACTCGGGATATTGGCGAATTTCCGCAGCTAAAGCCAGCCCGTCCATGTATGGCATTTGCATATCCAAAATTGCCAAGTCAAACACCTCTTTAGCCGCAATCCAATCCAAAGCCAAACGAGCCGAAGCTGAAGCCCTAGGCACCATTCCCCAAGACTGAGCTTGGAGAGTCAAAATTTGGCGGTTGGTCGCATTGTCATCGACAATTAAGACTCGCTTCCCAGTTAATTCAGGTTGAGTAGTGCTCAAATTAACTGGTAAGGAACTGTTGCAACCAGAAACGATCGTGCTGAAATAAAAAGTAGAGCCTGGGGATTTGGGATTTTGGTCGATCGGCTCGCTGCTGAGTAAAGATTTGCTAGAGCCATATTTTTCGGCAATTTCGCAAGATTCTTCACCTGCGATCTCAAAAACTGCCACTTTAAAATCTCCCGGAGGATTGCCAGCCAGACAACCCATACTTTGCACCCACATCCTGCCGCCCATCATTTCGGCCAAACGCTTGCTAATTGCTAAGCCCAATCCCGTACCGCCGTACTGCCTGCTCGTTGAAGAATCAACCTGACTGAAAGATTTAAACAACCGATCCATGCGATCGCACGGAATGCCGATACCAGTATCTTTAACCGCAAATTGTATTTCGTATACTTTGTGAATTGCTCGTGGTTCGCCATTAATTGCTGGCGGTTCTTGAGCGTGGATCGTGGACACTGTAAGCTTTTTGGCAGTCACCGAAACCACCACTTCTCCAGATTCAGTAAATTTAACAGCATTGCTGAGCAAGTTGATTAAAATTTGCCTCAAGCGGGCACTGTCACCGATCGCCGTTGGTGGTACGGAGCGATCGATCAAGTAACCCAATTCCAGTTTTTTTTGTGCCGCCTTAGCAGCTACCAAGTCGAGAGATTCCTCAATGCAACTGCGGATGTCAAACGGATGTTCCTCCAAGTCCAATTTGCCCGACTCAATTTTCGAGAAATCCAGAATATCGTTGATCAGCGTCAGCAAAGCATCGCCACTGCTGCGGATAGTTTCTACAAAATCGCGCTGTTCCCGACTTAAGTGGGTATCCAGCAGCAAACCTGTCATACCGATGACTCCATTCATCGGAGTGCGAATTTCGTGGCTCATGGTGGCTAAAAATTCGCTTTTGGCCTTGGTAGCTGCCAGTGCTTCGTCGCGAGCTTTTGCCAAATCTACGCCTGTTTGCTGGCGTTCTAATTCGCTGCCCACCCACTGAGCCATCAGTTTCACCAACTCTCTATCTACAGCTCGGAACGGTTCTGTCAGAGGAGTCGGAGCAAAGAAGCATAGAGTGCCGTAAACTTCACCTGCCACCGTAACGGCAGTGCCCATGTAAGCTTCGATGTTGAAGGCAGGATTGGGAGTATTGAAACACAAACCCGAAAACCTTACCGACTCAAAGTACATCGGTTCTTTTGCCATTGCTGTAGCTACGCAGAAGGTTTCTTCCAGATCGTAGATTTGTGATTTGACGATCGATTCATCGGGACATTCAACAGCCATTATTTGATAGTTGTCGCCTTGAATGTGCGACAAAATTCCCACGGAAAGGCCTAAATACCGGCATCCCATTGCCAGCAATTCTTGGAGGCGCAAATCAAAGGTAGAAAGGCGGCCCTGCGGGTCTGTACGGGGAGCAGAAGTCACTTGGTACAAAGCTTTAATTGCAGCTTCGCTTTCTCGGAGTTCTTGTTCTGTTTGCTTGCGGACGCTGATGTCGCGGGAAACGCCGATAATTTCTTGCACCGAGCCCGTTTCGGGATCTCGGATCGTGCGGCTGGTGGTTTCAAACCAAATGTAATTGCCGTCTTTGCAGCGGATTCGGTAGCTGACGGTGTAAGTAATTGGCAGCGCCAGGACTTTCGAGTGAGCTTTGGCGACGGTTTCTACATCGTCCGGGTGAAAATAATGGTTGGGGAGGCCGCCGATCAGTTCGGAAGGTTCGTATCCCAGCAAAGCTTTGCTGGCGGGCGAGACGTAGAGAAACACGCCTTTGGGGTTGTGTCTGCTAATCATGTCGGTTGAGTTTTCTGCCATCAACCGATAGCGATCTTCGCTCTTTAAGCGTTCGACTTGAGAATTGCCCAATGCTTCTAGCATTTGGTTGATGGTGTCGGCCAAGCTGCTGAGTTCATCGCCTCCTGCCATTTGAACGCGCAAGTCTGGATCGCCGTTGGCTGCGATGTTGCTGACGCTAGTGCTCAAGTCCGCCAATCTCGCCAAGACTAAATTTTCTAACAACAGCAGGGCGATCGCGCTAAATATTAAACCTACTGCCAATATCGAGAAAGTAAAGAGTTCTAGGGTAGCCTGACCTTGCCTAGAGATTACCCGGTCTACTTCTACTCGCAGCAGCAGCGCTAGCTTGCCCCGGATGTCCCGAATCAGGGCGTATCCTGCGACGACGCTGTCGCTGAGCGGCTCGATTAAAATTTCTACTGATTTGAGGTTGGAAATTTTGAGTTTGAGATTGTCCAAATCCTGCCTGGAGCGAGCCAGCACCTTAGCGCCTGGCCCGGAGTAGTTCGTGGCTCCCACTTTAAAATCTAAACTCGGCAATCTAAAATCCACTGACAGGTGAGTCAGTTCCGAAAGCAAACCAATTTCGGTGTTGTCGAGGTAGCGTGCCAGGATCAGCGTCCCCCGCGGCGGGCCTTGAGCGTTGCTGTTGACGATCGGTTTTGAGGCTATCAGCAGCGTGGCTTCTGGCAGGGTGACGACGCCTGTTTTGGCGGGGTACCCCTCCTCAGAACTTGTCTGGGACTCCAGCAGCGCCTCAGTCAAGTGCTGTTGCAAGCTTGCCGGAATTGGGATTTCGGTTTTGGATTTCAGGTCAAAACCTTTGCTGAAGATGGTCTTACCGTCGGAGTCCAGCAGCACCAATAAGTTTAATCTCAAGTAAACAAATGTCGTATTGACGAAATTTGACTTGATAAATTCCTGGTCCCGTGTATCGACAAAAGAGTACGTATCATCCCACTCGGCGTAATCTTGGGCGCTGGTGTCTAAATTCGACAAGTCATCATCTAAGGCATCCAAAGCCCGCGCGACATCCTGGCGGACGTACTGTGCCTCCAGGTTGTTAAAATCGTGCAGCAAAATGGTTGATGCAGTGGCATAGAGAACCACAATCAGGCCGATCAGAGCTGCACCGATGATTAAGAGTGTTTTTTTTCGGAGTTGCATGGCGTCGGCCTCCTCACGGTTTTCTTAGGCAACTAGCCTGGGGAGGTTGGAGACGTAGGTTGTTTAGCATTGGCGATCGCAGGGCCTGCGTGTTTTGACTGTTGTGGGCGGATTTGCAAAAGCCCTCGGTATTTCCAAGGTATCGGGTATTTAGCCCCCCACAGTCAGTGTAGTATTTTCACATCTTTAGTTCCCTTCATTATGCACAACCGATCGCCTGCTAGTCATGACCCAACCGTGATTTTCTCAGATTGGGGCGATCGCCCAAAACAATTAAGATTTGATACTGCCGTATATTTGGGGAGGGGCGGCTGGTTTTACCGATGATGGGGGAGAACCCAAATTATTGTTGTTGTTGCTGGGAGTTCTATTTTTCCTTCATAAAAAATAGAAACTGGAAAACCCTTAGTTTAATGAATCCCCAGCCGCCCAATCGGTCTAAAAATATGCGCTTGATATTCAAGCGCATCAAAAAATTTACTTAACTTTTTAATTTGCAATTAGATTGAAGTCAGTCGCGCTGCAAGAACCTCAATATAATGTTCGCTATTGTGTTTTTCGATCGCTAATTCATAACCGCATTTTGCTTGTGCTTCCGTTTCTTCGGGATTGTTTAATAGTTTCGCGATCGCATCTCGCAAACCTTTCGCATCCCCTGGATTAACCACTGTAGCGGTACCAGGATATGTAAGATAATCAGCCAACCCTTGAGTTTTGGTCACCACCACCGGCCGCCGACAGGCCATCGCCTCTAACACCGAGGTCAATCCAGCACAGAACTTACTCTCTGTAACGGTGACAGCAACTAGATCCGCATCGCGGTAGAGTTGCACCAAATCAGGCCAAGAATAGAATTTGCGTGACATATTTGCTGGCAAAGTTTCTGGGAAAGCCTGGGCCATTGCGATCGCATCCTTCGAGAAACCGCTAATCTTTACATCAACATCAAGATCCGCTGTCGCTTCCGCGAGGAGTCGATAGTCCCGTTTTTCCAGGCCAACACTGGCAATAATTGGGCGTTGGTGATTGGGCGTTGAAACACCAGGGGTGAAAAAAGCTGTATCTGTCTGTTCTGGTAACATCAACAAGCGACTTTCCGACACTCCCAAATTACGGAGGAAATCTAACTGAAGGCGGGTATTACTTATAAACAAGTCAATATTGTCGGCCAATCGCAACAGTTTCATCGCCAAGCGGCCTCGTGGTCGATCTATGTTGTGGAAAAATACAGCAATTTTTGGTCGGTTGCGCTTAGCTCCGCAAAGCGTTGCTATGGGAATACCCACATCTTCACCAGTGCAGTATATCGTATCATTGCTGTCAAGTGACTCAGACAGTTGGCGGGCTAGTGCCCAATGTTCCGGGCGACTAGAAATTTTAGAGCGTATCTTGTCAAAAAATGACACCGGATGGCCTGACGGTTGATGGATAGTCGCCCCCAGCCGCTGGCTGATTCCCCACATCACATGGCGCGGACAAAGGCCAACTTCAGCATCGTGGGCGATAGTTTCTAGATCGATCGAGCGACCTAAGGCTAAATGGTACTTCACAGCGTCTTCCTTAAAAGATAAATAAAATAAAATTTTAACCTGTCTGGACTATTATATTTGACAATAGTCCAGACAGGTTAAAATTTCTGACCCTGAAACACTCTATTTTCCCTTGGTAGCTCGATTCTCGAATCGCCTTGAAACGCTTTTGACACTCCCCGGTCTGAAGACGCGGGGATTCTTAAGGACAAACTTTGGGGGATGAATCCGCCCAAAGTTTAATTCTTAAAGGGTTAGTCAGTAACCCGCTACCCACTCGCTCAATTATTGAGTCTATGGCAAATGATTGATTTCCTAATGATGTTTGCCGCACCGTTAACATCTGCATTCAGAATTAATTTCTGAGCAGAACGGTACAAACCTCGTTTAATTCTTTTACCAGACGGTTGCCAATTGTCGGGTTTTTCACCAACTTTCACTGGCAGTACGTCTCGATCCAAGAAGCTAGCTTTTGAGGTGTAGGATTCGTCTTGCTCTACAAATCTCCATCCCCTGAGAGCGCACTCTTGTTGTAGTCTATCTTTGACTTTAGCTGTGGGTATTTGGACAAAGTTTTGATTAGTATTTTTTCCCATATTGACTTCTTGCTTCTGTCCTTTATTCCAGCCAAAAACTACGACATTGATTTGGTGATTTTCGCAATACCCTATTATGCTTCTAACTGCTTTATTTACTGCATCTCTCATCCTTCTGCCGCGGGTTTCTGACAACTGTTGCAGTCTTTTTGACGAGAAACCTTTGGGTAACTTGTATTGAGTGTGCGCCGATTGCACTCGCGCTTTTTCCTTATTAAACCACTGGTTCCAAGACTTCAGCTTTCGACCATCAATGATGAAAGGCTTACTATTACTAGAAACACAAGTCAACCAGTTATTGATGCCGTGGTCGATTCCCAAAACCCCTGTTACTTCCAGACTACAACTAGCGGCTTGTTCAGTTAGACTTTCATAAACATACTCAAGCCAGACTTCGCCATTTCTAGGGATTAGCCTGAGTTCTTTAATCTGGCAATCTTTCAGTCTTTCTGGTAAAGTCACCCAGAGCGCATCTGTCCCAAAGTGTTCTTTGCCTTTGGTTCCTAAAGGCAATCGTACCCGATTACCCACTATTTTTAAAGCTTGACCAGGATAGGAAACTTGGTACATCGCCCCTTTAGTCCTGTACTTGGGTAGCCTCGGTTTTTGATTAAGCTCTCCTTTCTTGGCTAACTTTTGTAGGGTTCGGAAAGAGCTAAAGGATTCAGCGACCGATTTTAAAGATTGTTGCGCGACTTGCGAGTAGAGTAAGCCGTAATTCTCGTTGCCTTTGGCAATTTTGTACAAATCTGGGTATTTAATTGCACCTTTGTCCTTAAAGTACCGTTGCCGACTTTCGTAAGTCCCGACATTAAACAGATTGTTTGACCACTTCAACAGTTGCTCGACAATGGTTTTGTCGAGTCCTGTTAAATGCCACAGGTCTCTTTGTACTGCGTACATTTTTTTTTACCCTCCTTGATTGATTTTACTAGAATTGGTAAATATTTAACTGGCAGGATAAATCCTCAAATCCCCTTTCATCCCTGGACTAAAGTCGCAGGGTTTTCAGGGTATTTCTTATAAACTGTCCGAAGTATTGTTACCGGATGACGGCTAAAGCACCAGCGCCCGCAGCCGCAGCCGCCGAGGTAAGAGCCGTGAAAAACAGCCACCAAGATGCAACTTCGGCTGCTTTTCGGGTTTCTTCGGCTTGTTTTTCGGCTTGCAACTTAATGCTTTCTAGGCGAAGCTGGGCTTCTTGCTGCAAGCGTTCTGCTCTTTGCAAGACGGTATTTCTGCTTTTTTCAATTTGGTCGATCAAGCGGTTCGCATCTGCTTCGGAAATGTCCTCGCGCGAACTAATTAGGGCTACTAAAGTATCGCGGTTGAAATGACCGAGGCGATCGCGCAAAGCATCAAATCCGGCTTGCGGATCGTCAAATAACTTCCGCACGTCCCGCGTAATGCCTTCATAATTGAGTTCCGGGCGATCGAGCGAATTGAGATAATCGCGAATTTTTCCAAGAATCCCGTCAATTACCGATTGAATGCCCTCCTGAATTTTCTGAATTTGCAGTGCGAATTTGTCGCGCACCGACAAAATTTGATCGACAATGCGAGCAGCTTCTGCTTCCGAAATATCCGGGCGCTGAGACAGCAGAGAAACCATAGTAGCTCGATCGATGTGCGATAGCCGTTCGCCCAAACTGTAAGCGCCGACTTTTGGATCGTGCAGCAGCAGTTGCAAGTCCCGCTTGATGGCTTCGGGATTTAATTCATCCTTGCCGGTATTTCGCAAATAATCCTCTAAAATGCTCTGAAAATCCTGGACTTGAGTTTGCACCCGCTTCGCCAAACGGCGCGGCGCTTTCACGATCGATCCTAGAGTTTCTTGCACTTGGTCGATAATTTGATTGACTTGTTCCTCGGTCAAATCTTCTCTCTGAGAAAGCAGCTTGACCAAAGTATCGCGATCGACCTGAGAAAGGCGGCCGCGCAGCGCTAAAGCCCCTTCCTTGGGATTTTCCATCAATTTGGTCAAATCCCGCTTAATCCCTTCAGGATTGAGTTCTTCCTTGCCAGTCTTTCGCAGGTAATCTGCCAGGGCGGTGGTAGTTTGGTCGTACTGATCCTTAGCTTTTTCTGCCAGCTTTTGCGGTGCTTCCAGCGCGCTGTGCCAAGTTTCTTCGGCACTGTCGAGAAGCTGATTTACTTGGTCTTCGCTGAGGTCTTTTCGCTGAGCTAGCAATTTTACCAAAGTTTCGCGATCGAACTTAGAAGCTCTAGCTTTTAGCGCCCAAATTCCCGCTTCCGGGTTGTCCAGCAGCGTTTTGAAATCGCGTTTGAGCCCTTCGGGATTGAGTTCTTCTTTGCCCGTAGACTTCAAGTATTCTTGTACTTTTTGCCACTGATTGTCTAGTCGGACTTGCGCTGCTTCTTGCAGACCTTTAGCATCTGCTAAAACTACATCTCGCGTCCTTTCCAACTCTTTAACAATCTGTTCTACTTCTTGGAAGCCGAAGCCTTCGCGACCTCTGAGGATTTGCACAAAACTCTCGCGGGTGTATGGAGAAAGCCGATCGCGCAACTGTTCGTAATTCGCATCAGAATCCTCTAAAATTTTCTTGAAATCGCTTCCGATACCTGCTGCTGTCAGTTCTGCTTTCGGCGTCAGCTTCAAATAAGTTTCCAAGCGCCACTGCAAATCGCGAGCTTTTTCTTGCTCCTCCGCAAAAATAGCAGTTTGTAAAACTCGCTGTCTGATTCCTTCTAATTCCTGGGAAATTTCTTTAATTTTGTCTTGGGTAAAAACGCCTCGACTTGCCAGAATTTCCGCAAACTTAGACTGATTTAGTTTTTCCAATTCGCGGCGCACACTTCCGGGATCGGCCGTTGGATCGTAGAGCACGTCACGAAATTCGCGTTCGATCGCGGTAGGGTTCATCTGCCACGAATAAGTGTTGAGCAAGTAGTTTTCTACGTCAGCGCGAATCGGGCTGTAAGTTTCTGGTTCGCCTTTGACTTGAGCGGTAATTTTATCAGCTTGCTGGCTAACTTTGTCCTTAGCTGTTTTGAGCTGACCAATTAATTTTTCCACATCTAAGTCAGAAATATCCGTGCGACCCAAAACTATTCCCATTAAAGCATTGACTGCCATTGACGTTGCTTGGGACATCATTGTGGGGTTTTGTCCGGAATTTTGACCGCCCAGATTGCCGAGAACTTTTTCTACCCTACTTGTCAGCGTATCTGAGAGCAAATCTCCCGATTTTGCTGATTTTAGATAATCTATTAATTGGGCGATGCCGTCTGATTTCTGGTCTTGTTTTCCTACTTGTTTCCAAGCATCTTGGAGTTGGTCTACAATCCGGTTGACATCGCGTTTTGACAAGTCCGATCGCGAACTGACTAAATCTACCAGAGTTTGGCGATCGAGATTCGGCAAATTTTCGCCCGCAATGCTTTTGAGTTGCGGATCGTTGAGCAATTTTTCAAACTCGCTACGCATCGCTTTGATGTCTAATTCCGGCGGTTTGAGGGCTTGGATGTAGTCTTCGACGTTTTCGCGCAAGCTTGTAGGGTCGATCGCGCTACCGAGCTCGTGGCCCACTGCTGCTGCTGCTGCTTTCGCCGTGGCGACTACTTGATTGCTAGCTGCTTTGGCGCCCAGGGCTGCGGCTGCGGTGCCGAAAATAGCTTGAACGCCTGATGTTGCGGTGTTAACCACGGAACCAATCAGGGAACCGACGGTGGTGGAGCTCACCCAGACGAGGAGTGAGAAATAGGCCCCCCACACGACTAAACCGACGATCGCACCTAAACCAGGACTGCTAATCAAGCTAAGCTTAACTGCTAGCAAGCAGGCGAAGAAGAGGGCAACGGTGACGGTGATTAGAGTCCAAGTACCGACTTTGCGCCCGATGTGGCGGACGGGACTACTGCTATCAGATTTGTGTCCATCGTCGTGGGATTGTCCGATGTAGGAAAGGCCTGCGGCTACTGACAAATTTGTCAGCAAGAGTTGGAAAGCGCAGGCGAGCACGACTCCAGATATTAAGGCGATAAAAAATTGCGGCCCGGAATAAAGGAGTGCTGCATCTTCTACTCTGCTTGTTGTTGTAGTCTGTTCTACAGGCACTTGAGCCAGCCAGAACCCGATGTTATACAGTTGTGGATTAATTGGCAAATTTTGAAACATAGTATATTCCTCGTATATTCCTCGTTAAAGGGTGGGTGCGGCGCGATCGGCGAATGTATAGTTTTAGTCTCGTACCCCTAAAGGCAAGCATCGCCTTATTGACGAGCTAAAACATCCCCCTACAGTCGGAAGTGTATAAATATGTCTGCGGCCTGCTGTTGATTGAGAGATAATTGTGCTATAGCAATCCTAAATGATTCATAAAGATTTGTAGGGGTAGTGGATGGTGCGTGCCTACCCCAGCAGAATCCGGGCAACCACGGGGGGATTGCCCCTACAAGAAACTATGCAAATGATTTAGGATTGCTATATGTCAGTTTTGTTTGGTTTGTGAAGTAGATTTTTTTAACGAACCGCAGAGGACGCAGAGAACGCTGAGGAAGAGAAGAGAGAGCAAAAAATTGTGAGTCGTAGGGTGCGCCGCCCTCAAAAATACCTAAATAAATATCAACAATCTCATAGCGACGCACCTGTGTAATCGCTCGGAGACTGTAAACAAACGCCACGCTTGTTTGGTACAAAAATTTGTAAACATGGTATTAGTTATGAGCCTTGAAAGGATGGAATAATGCAGCGAGAAAGTCATGCAATTATTATTGGCGGCAGTCTAGCAGGACTGTTGGCCGCTAGAGTATTAGCAAAACACTTCGATCGCGTAACTGTGATCGAACGAGATTTTTTTCCCGAAAAACCCGCACCCCGCCCCGGTATTCCTCAATCCCGACACCTGCACATCCTTTTGACTCGGGGAAAAATCATCCTAGAACAGTTGTTTCCCGGCTTAGAAAACGAACTGATAGCTGCTGGTGCTCCGAGGTTAGATCCGAAGTCGATCGCCTGGCTTAGTCCCGCAGGTTGGGCGACACATTTTACCCCGGATCCCGATGATTTAGTTATGTTCAGTCGGGATTTACTCGATCGCCAAATTCGCCGTCGCTTGACAGAAAATACGAACGTGCATTTCCTGGAAGGAGGGACTGTAACAGGGTTGCTGGCGAATACTCAGGGCACGGCGATTGCTGGGGTGTCGGTGAGGAAGCGCGATCGGCAAAACCCAGGTAACATCAATGAAGAGAATTTGAATGCAGATTTAGTAGTCGATGCTAGCGGCAAAGTTTCTCAAACACCTAAATGGTTGAAAAAAATCGGCTATGAATCTCCGCCAGAAACGGCGATCAATGCTTTTGTCGGCTATGCTACCCGCATCTATGAATCCAGCGGTAAATTGTCAGATACAGCGCCTGTATTTGTGTCAACTGCACCGCCATTTCGCACTCGCGGCGGTGCACTTTTCCCGATTGAGGGGAATCGCTGGCTGGCAATTATGGCTGGGGGCGATCGCGATTATCCACCCGCCGATGAAACAGGTTTTGTTGAATTTGCGCGCACTCTGCCAACTCCGATGATTTATGATGCGATTAAAGATGCAAAGGCGATCGCACCTGCGTATAGTTATCGAGGTACAGAAAACCGTTTGCGCCATTACGATCGCCTCTCGCGTTATCCTGAAAACTTGGTAATTGTCGGCCATGCAGTTTGTGCTTTCAACCCAGTTTACGGCCAAGGAATGACTGTTGCTGGATTGGATGCTATGATGCTGGATGAATGTCTGCAAAAACAGCGTCAGCAGCATCCTGAAGGCGATTTAACAGGCTTTGGGCGACATTTTCAACAAAAACTCGCAAAATTGCATACTGTTCCTTGGACGTTTGCGATCAGTCAGGATTCGCGCTATCGAGGAAGTGAGGGTGCGAAACCAAACTTGGCTGCGCGACTGACAATTAATTACATGGATCTGGTGTTAAAAGCGTTGACTACAGATGCGAAAGTTTGTCAAGCTTTTTTGGAAGTGCTACACATGATTGAACCACCGACGATTCTTTTTCATCCTAAAATTGCGGTAAAGGCGATCGGGCAATTAGGTTCGTAGTGAGGACTTCAGTCCTCATCAAACTCGACGAAACCAAACTTTCAATTACAAACTTACTGATAAAAATCCCTCAGACAAAGGACTGAAGTCCTTACTACAAACCAGGTTCGTAGTGAGGACTTCAGTCCTCATAAAACTCGACGAGACCGAACTTTTAACTACAAACTTACTGATAAAAATCCCTCAGACAAAGGACTGAAGTCCTTACTACAAACCTGGTTCGTAGTGAGGACTTCAGTCCTCATCAAACTCGACGAAACCAAACTTTCAATTACAAACTTACTGATAAAAATTTCTCAGACAAAGGACTGAAGTCCTTACTACAAACCTGGTTCGTAGTGAGGACTTCAGTCCTCATCAAACTCGACGAGACTAAACTTTTAACTACAAACTTACTGATAAAAATCCCTCAGACAAAGGACTGAAGTCCTTACTACAAACCTGTGTATTTATACTTTAGGCAATTCTCAATTTCCAACCAAACAATCTAATTCCCGTTGCATTTCGGTGGTAACTCGATCGAAACAAGCATCGACATAATCGCGATCGCCCGCAGCATCTTTACCGTACCTCTCAAATACAATCGGTTCGCACACGCGAGTCCGAATTTGCACGGGAAAAGGCAGATTTGGCAAAGGCCCAATACTCAACCCCCAAGGCAATCCCAAATACACCGGAAATACTACCGGATCGATGCCCAACAACCACGGCATCCCCAATTCATGCAATTGTTTTGCTTGTTCGTACAAATCGGCCAAAACGATTAAAGTATCGTGGGCACCGTGCGATATAATTGGTACAATTGGCACTTCTTCTCGCAATGCTAACTTAATAAATCCCTTACGCCCAGCAAAGTAGATTTTATTTCGCAAGTGATGGGGACGAAAAGTATCTTCGGCGCCACCAGGATACACCAGAACCGGGGCATTTTTTCGCAAAGCTGCGATCGCCATTTTCGGATGTGCTTTGATCGCGCCGCACTGCACCGCCATACCAGCGACATCAGGAGAAACTTCCCAAACCGTCGGGTGCATCAATCCGTAGGCCAAGCGTTCCGTACCGTATCTGTGGAACCATTCGTATAGGAACATAAACATATCAGGAGCGGCGATTCCCCCGTTGTGAGAGCCGACAACGAGCATTTTTCCGCTCGCGGGGACGTGGTGCCAGCCGTCGCTTTGGACGCGAAAATAGTAGCGGTACAGCCATTCCCAGAGCGGCAGCATTAGTTTAATGAAGTCGGGATTGCGATCGTCCAAAGATAAACCGTCAAAGCGAGATGTTTGGCTGTTGTTTCTGGGGCTGGATGCAGAATATTTCATTGATTGGTGCTTAAGTGCGATCGGCGGCAAAAAAGTATTGTTTTAGTATTGCAAATTCTTGGAAATTGACATATACTTTATTTATAATGGGAATTGGAGACTTAAAAATAAAAAACTCAGTATTTCCATTATTCTATATACATTCTCATAGTACAGCAAAAGACCGAGAAAAGTCAACACCATATTAGGCGATTTTTAACAGTTAAATCATAAATTCTTGGACATACAGCAGTTCTCAGAAAGATAAGGTATGTTGTTGGGCTTCAGCCCTCTTAGTTTAAGGATTGTGTGTGGTGTCAGTTATACCTCATATTTTTGAGAAAGGCTATACTGCCTCAAGACAGGTGGCAAAGTATAAAAACTTCCAGTTTTGTCAATGAAGCAACGCCGCGATAAAGATTGTAGGGCATTGAGCAAATCTGGCGATCGCACAGTGCCATATTCGAGTAATTTTGCCAAGTTGACTGGTTCGCTTTCCCTACAAAACAAGGAGAGGACTTGTTTTTCTATTTCCGATAAGCGACTAAACTGCTGCTGTAAAACATCTTTCAAATCTTCGGGCAACAAAATTGTATCATTTAACAATAACTCATTCGCGCCAATTCCCAACTCTTGAATCAGAGTCGCCACGCTTTTTAACCATAACGGATTGCCTTGGTAGCGGTGAATGAGTATTTCGCAGTTCTCGATTTCTGTTAATCCTTTATCTCGGAGTATTTCCCGCGCGGCCGCAGTGTCTAAGCCTGTGAGTTGTAAAATACGAATGGGAGTATTTTCGCTGGTGAGTTGAGGAACTTCTTTGGGTGGTTCCCAACCGATGAGCAGGAAGCAACTTTGATGGGATAATTTTTCTATTTGTTTAAATAAAGAGCGATATTCTTCGTATCCAGGTTTATATTTTCCTGCAAATTCGCCGCTGCTGAACAAATTGTGAATGTCATCTAAGACTACTAAACACCGATGTTTTTGTAAATATTTAATTAGGGGTAATGCTTTCTGGTTGGTTGTGGGGGAATCTTGCTTTTGGGACTGCGAGAAAAACTGGATTAAGTTGGCTTCAAATTCACCGATGGTGGGGGATGTGTAGAGATTGCACCAAATGACGCATTCAAACTCGTCTTTGATTTGTTGTACGAGTTGTACTGCTAGGGCTGTTTTGCCGGTGCCACTGATGCCGGTGATGGTTATGAGGCGGCTGTTTTGTTGTAGAATCGAGGTTGTGAGGGTTTGGAGTTGTGGGGTGCGATCGAAGAAAGCACATAATTCCGGCATCTCACTTAAATCTTGATGTGAAGTTTTAGTTTGTTTTGAGTTAGATGTTTCCTGATTGGATGAGTGTGAGTTTGGTTTATCTTGTGGATGTCTGGTTTCACCACAAATGTTGAAACTACCAATTGCTAAAACATCTTTTTCAAAACTTCCAATAGCACCAACTTCTTTTTCAAAATTCGCCCCATTTGAATATATAAACCTTCCCATCGTAGAGCGTACATTTGACTTACTAACATCTTCTCCTAACTCCTCTGAAAGTATCCGCCATAATTCCGCTCCAATTTCCCTGATGCGACTTTCAGAACAGTCAAATTCCTTAGCCATTTCTTTGTATGTATCCCGTTGTAGAGTGCCTAGCAGCACCGCTTCTTGTAAATCATCAAGGTGCTGACCAGTTTGAGCGAAGACTATCTTATTCGCGAGATTTAACATTTCTTTAAGATTCATCTAGCAGGGAGAAGCGAGAGTTTTGTGTATTATAGCTTACATTTTACCGCTTTTTAGTACTTTTTCGTACAAAACCATATTAAATAAAATGAAAATCGGAAAAACTTTTAGGCAAAATAGAACAATTTTTTGCTAGACAAAGCTTTAATTTTCAAGGACAATAAAAATATCAAGTTGTTTATTGCTATTAAAAGTCAGGTAATAAATATATCTAGTATGGAATATAGCAGCTAAACTTAGAAGTTTTTACACGGAGTTAAGATGACAGAGCAAGTTCCCATAAAAATTATTATTGTTCTTCAAGATCAAGAGCTTGATGATGCAAATTTGCAAGAGTTCACTGAGATTTTATGCCAACAAATTACCGAGGTAGATGGTGTTGATCAAGCTAATCTAGTAGCCGTTGAGACACCGCCAGAGGGGTCTAGAGCTTTAGGCGGTTTCTTGCTCGGCATACTAACAGCAGAAGTTAACCCTGTAAATATCAAGACTCTGTTTATATTTTTATCGGATAGATTGGGTGGAAAAACTATAAAGATGAGCATTGAAGCTCCTGATGGCAGAAAACTCAATGTTGAAGCAAGCAGCCAAGAGGAATTTGAATTCGCAGTTCAACAAGCGAAGAATTTTATAGACAAGGTGTAAATTATTAATGACAAAATATGCTTTATTGATTGGAGTTAGTAATTATGAGACTCTACCAAATCTTCAGGGACCAACTAAGGACATAAAAGAAATCAGCAAACTCCTACAAAATCCTAACATAGGAGAATTTATTCCAGAAAATATTACACTCCTTGAAGATCCCGAGCGTGAGGAAGTTGAAAATGCAATTTATGACTTATTTGATCGTCCTAAAAAAGGCGATTTAGTCCTATTTTACTTTGCTGGGCATGGCATTACTGATATGCTTGGTCAGTTTTATTTGGCAGCTCGTCGTACTCGTAAAAACAAAGAAAAATTAAGAGATATAACCGCTATATCAGCCAAATATTTGCAGGAAAAAATGAGTCAAAGTCTTTCCGAGCGACAAGTGATTATTCTTGATTGCTGCTTTAGTGGCGCTTTTACTAAAGGCATGACTGCCAGAGCTAGCGGTAAGGTCAACCTTGAATACTTAGGAGGCAAAGGACGTGCCGTATTAGCTTCATCAACATCTACTCAGTATTCTTTTGAACATAAAGAATCCGGTTTGGGAATTTACACACATTATTTACTAGAAGGAATCGAAAATGGAACTGCCGATAGAGATAAAGATGGGTGGATATCGGTTGATGAACTTCACGAGTATGTAAGTAGCAGAGTCAAAGAATATTGCATAGGACAGGGCATCGATCCTCCAATGACTCCAGAAATCTATTCTGTCAAAGAGGGATACAAAATTCATCTTGCGAAAGCTGATCGCATTAGATTTTCTCTTATATCCTTTTCATCACCAATTGACTCTAGGAAACTCAACGCCGATTTTAAGTGGCATCAAGGGGATTCAATCAATAGCAAGTATTTTTTACTTGACAATGGTTCGCTGAGAATAACTACGACTGGACATACAGATCAGTCCAACGATCAAAATTCAGCACCATCAATTGCTTATTCTGTGAATGGGAGCTTTGAAGCAGAGGTTCAGATAAAATTTAGTTCAACTATCAACTATCAACGTGCAGGATTTGGAATTAGATATTCACTTAATCAATATGAATATTTACGTATTCAAATATTGGAGCATGAGCGTGTTGAGATATTAGTAAATAGATTAAAACAAGGACGTGTGCTGGCTACATCAATCTATCACAATGAAGTTGTTGTTTTTAAGATTAGAAGATTGAAAAATAAAATTCGATTGTTTTACAGCTCTGATGGCGACGAATGGTTTAGTATGTGTGATGAGCAACAATTAGAAGTTCCTAATGAAGCTGAATTATTTCTAAATGTTCTTTCAGCCCATAATTCAGATGAAGCAGTTGCAGATTTTAGCAACTTCAAATTAATATACCTTTAACAGCCAAATTCTAAAAATGTTGAGTAGATCGCCCTTCACGCATCAAGAGCGATCGCCCTTTCTTTCTTCTGATAACCGATCGCCCTTCACACCCAATACCAAACAGTACGATGATTCTACGGAGTGCGATCGCCCTTTCTTCTTTCTGATAACCGATCGCCTAAAATAAAAGAGCGATCGCCCTTCACACCAAATACCAAACACTGCCATGATTGCGCGGAGTGCGATCGCCCAATCACGCATCAAGAGCGATCGCCCTTATCTAATTCCCAGCCAACAAACCCGACATATTCAGCACTTTTTCTGACCAAATCTTTCCCTCTTCCGCAAATCTCATTCGTTGTTCCGCATCCTCCCAAATCCCACTCCAAGAATATTGCCAGCAAGCTAACTGAATCTGCAACTCTACTAATTCAGCAGCTATTTCTATCTCTGCATGGGGAGCTGTCCATTCAATAAACAGCTTACTTTCTTGCAGCAGACTTTCAATTATCGCGCCATTAGCTGGATTTTGACAGCGAGATTTAATTCGTGCCAAATTTGATGCTAAATTTCCCAAACGAATCGGTAATTCGTCTCGCAAATAGCGTTCCTTTAAAGCATTCCAATCTCTCATAATCCTCCTAATAACCGTTGAACGATCTGAGCAACTTGTTGTCTAATCATCGGATCTTGAATTTCCATCGAACGATTGTTCTGACGTGGACGGATATTGATGAGAGATTCATATCCTACTTCTTGTGTCACTGGATACCAATCTGCTCCCCAAATATCTACCTGCTTGCTCCCATTTTCGAGCAATACAGCTTCGCAATCAGCATGAAGTTCTCCACCACCTGCCAAAATTCCCCGTTCAATATCTACTGCTAGTTTAATATAACTGCTAAGAATTTCTAACATTTCTTCAAGTTGCTCTTGAGTCGCACGCTCTTGAATCAAATTAATCATCTCTGTGTATGCTTTCTATAGTATCTTTAAGCTCAGCGGGCATTTGTTTAAATATACCATTCCATCAAATATCCGATCGCAGTTTCATTGTTTCTATATCAGATTCCAGAAATTTCGAGCAATTCTAGTTTACCTCAAAGATGTTCGCCTTTACCAGTATCTTGACCGATCGCCCTTTCTTTCTTCTGATGAGCGATCGCCTAAAATGAAAGGGCGATCGCCCCTCGCACCAAATACCAAACACTGCGATGATTGTACGGAGTGCGATCGCCCTTTCTTTCTTCAGATGAGCAAGAGCCTAAAATGAAAGAGCGATCGCCCCTCGCACCAAATACCAAACACTGCCATGATTGCGCGGAGTGCGATCGCCCATCACACATCAAGAGCGATCGCACTATGGGCAAACATTTTTGGTAATATATAGTGCGTACTTGAATCAAATAGTCTACATTTGTGGAAATAATTCCAAACGAGGCCTTAGTAGTTCGTGGCGGTCGTAATCGTCCAGAAGATATTAAACGCAGCACCGGAACTCACCCCAGCGGCATCACGGGTATTTCTGTAGAATGTGCAGTAGAATTATCTGTAGCAGAGTTAGCAATGACAATCCCTCATGGACAAGTTGGTGTGACGACAGTGAGTGAAGTGCGATCGTCCAATGGAGATGTCATTCGTACTTCTGGTAGAAGCCCAAACCATGCAACATTAACTGGCTTAACACCAGAACAAACAAGTATGCTGCTGACACCAACGATTGCTAACCCATCAAAACAATCATCCTGAGTAGAGCAAAAATATGAATTATCCCAGAATCTTTGCAGACTTTCATAATGCAGATGAACAAGGTCGCCTTCGCCTAAATTGTGTTGGTACGATTGAAGATTTGAGTCGCCAAAATATTAAGTTGCAAGATGGTCAATTGCTAGCATTGTATGACGAAGAGTTAGAAGTCGATGGCGTGGTTCAATATTCAGAAGAGGAAAATCTTTGGGTTGCGGCAATTGATTGGAAACAAATTAAGCAGGTAGAAGATATGCTTGTTCAAGCAACAGTCTAGTTCGATCGCCCCTCGCACCCAATACCAAACAGTACGATGATTGTACGGAGTGCGATCGCCCTTTCTTTTTTCAGATAACCGATCGCCTAAAATGAAAGAGCGATATCCCTTACTATTTTTTTAATTAGGGCATTTTTTAATCTACCCCAAAATTTACGATGCTTTACTTACCATCTTCATTCTTTTTTTTCTACGTTTCTCTGCAATTTTTTTGCCAATTTCTACTTCCCCAAAATCCACCCACATCACAGCCGTTTTAAACTCCACACCCAAAGCCGCGCTAACTTCAAGAAGTTCTATAAAACTAGCACATTGATAATTTTTATCCTCACATTGCTTAATTCGCTCCGGGTCAATTCCTATAATTTCTGCTAGTTCTTGCTGGGTAATTTTGGCTGCCATCCGAGCTTTTATCAAAGCAAATGGCAACTCAGTTAAATTATCAACTGTAATTTCAATTGACTGACTTTTGTCACAATTTATCAATCTTTCATATTCAGCTATTTCCGCTTCCAACTTATCTACATGACATTGCAAAGCACCTCGCCCTGCGTCCCATTTCAGAAAATCTTTTCTTTTCGCTTCTTCATCTCGCTCCATCGCTGCAATAGATTTTTTAAATTTTTCTACCCATTCTTGACTGACTTCATACTCTAATTCATCTTTAATCATGGTTCCCACCTCATTACATCTATAGCTATGATTCCTTTCTTCCTTTGTCTTCTATCCTTTTGAAAAAATTCAAAAGAATTGTCCCCGTAATTACCTACAGGTTGGTCGGAGGGAAAAATCTCCCCTCTATACTTAGCTTTTTGGGCATTCCGATCGGAATGATTGAACAATCGAGGGGCATTAACTCTGAGATGATTCATGTCTACAGTTTCGCGATCGTAACAAGCATCAAAATCGTTAGGCTCTGGTTCGCTGGTGACGAAACTACCATTAATATAAATAGTCCTACAGCCTGCTGCTTTTAATTGCGTCATTGCCAGTTCCAATCCATCGATCATCCGCTCTCTTTTATAATTCGTACCAAATTTTTTATTAAACTCCTCCCATTCACAAAAATGAACTCCCGGTGGTAGATTGCCGTTTTCATCGAATTCTGGAATCTCTTGCTCACACTCATTTCACACATTAACGATTCGTCTCTCGATCTTACCATAGTTATCATTATAACTCACCACTATCCAGACGACAGACTCGCTATAGGTGTAGAGGAACGGATTGAGCGATCGCCCCTGACACCAAATACCAATACTGCGATGATTGTACGAAGAGCGATCGCCCTTTGTTGTTTCTGATGACCGATCGCCTAAAATGAAAGAGCGATCGCCCTTGGCACCAAATACCAAACACTGCCATGATTGCGCGAAGTGCGATCGCCTAAAATGAAAGAGCGATCGCCCTTATCTAATTCACCGCCAACCAACCCGACATATTCAGCAGTCTTCTTGACCAAATCATCCAAATCTTTAGGCTGTTTTACTTGCCTTCTCCCTTTTTCGTTTGCGCCGTTCTGCTACTGTTTGCTTGGTAAACTCTATTTCCTCAAAATCTACCTGCATTACCGCCGTTTTAAACTCCAAACCCAAAGCCAAGCTAATATCAAGAATTTCCGTCAAAGTCGCGCTTTGATAATTTTTTTTCTCGTATTCCTTGATGCGTTCTGGGTCAATATCCAAAGTTTCCGCTAGTTCTTCCTCACTCATTTTAGCTGCCATTCGAGCTTTAATTAAAGCATCCGACAGTTTATTGAAATTCTCAACTACAATTTCGATCGGCTTGCTCTTGTCCCACGCCATCAATCTTTCATATTCAGTTATTTCTTCATGTAATTGATCCAAATGGCATTGTATGACACTTCGACCGGATTCCCATCTGGGAAAGTCCTTTCTTTTTGCTTCTTCATCTCGCTCCATTGCTGCTATAGTTTTGTTGAACTTTTCTACCCATTCTTTGGTGACTTCATACTGTAATTCATTTTCGATCATGGTTCCCACCTCATTAAATCTATCGCTATAATTCCTTTCTTATTTTTGTCTCTGTCAAGTTGAAAAAATTCAAAGGAATTTTGACCGTAATTGCCTACAGGTTCGTCGGAGGGAAAAATCTCCCCTCTATACTTAGCTTTTTGGGCATTTCGATCGGAATGATTGAACAATCTAGGAGCATTCATTCTCAAATACTCCCTATCTAGAGTTTCGCGATCGTAACAAGCATCAAA
>NZ_JAHRFA010000068.1:0-39936 GCF_020883045.1 Microcoleus sp. CAWBG58
GACTTTCCCCTTTTGAGCTTGAGGTATGGGTTCCTATCAGTTTGCGATCGCCAGATTGCCCATTGAGTATAAGTTTCATCAGTTGGCTGCAATTTTTATTTTTCTGGAGTGACAAAAGAGCGTTAGTAATACCTCATTTTTTTGAGAAAGGCTATATATAGCAGTTTTCAGAAAAAAGAGGTACGCTTTAGCAATCGGGAAAAATCAATTTGGAAAAAATCACTCGGCAACCAACGAAAAGCTTGCGTTTCAAAAGTTGCTCCTGTGGCAATTACTAATTGCCAATTATATTGTGTCCGATCGATTAACCGCAGTAAGATTAGTTCGTAGTGCGGACTTCAGTCCGCAAAAAGCTGCGGACTTCAGTCCGCACTACAAACTCAGAACAGTTATATAGCGGTTCTCAAGCGTGGTGAGGTACAGGGGTTCCAATCCAATTTCCACGGAATCCGATGCCCGATGCCCAATGCCCATGAGTACCTCATATGAGAGCTTGAAAGGCTATAATATCACTCATAGCTTTTGAAATTTCCCTTATCCTTTACCAAGTCCGGGCTGTGAAAATAAAAACTTGACTGCTGATTGACCGGCAAAGAAATCATCACCGCAGTACCTTGATCCACGCCCGCGCTGTGCAGGGTAATGCTTCCGATCATAGATTCCATGATCCTTCGGGAGATAGCCAAGCCCAAACCGTTACCGCCAAACTTGCGAGTTGTAGAACCATCCGCCATCACAAAAGGTTGAAACAATTTCTGCTGCTGCTCGGGATCTATACCAATTCCGGTATCTTTAATTGTCACAACCACCCAATCGCTTTGGGTGTTGTTGGCGATCCTCTCCGAGGGCTGCGCTAACGCATTTTCCGGCACACTCCCGTTAAAACTACCAGAATTAGTCCTGGCTTCTAACCGCACAGATATACTAATGCTGCCCGACTCTGTAAACTTAACCGCATTGCTCAACACGTTTAAAAATACCTGTTTTAGCTTCTCCGGATCTGCATGAACAATAATCGGATCGTGAGGAGGTGGCAAGTTTAATTTTAAACCTTTTTCCTCAATTTGAGCTGCTTGCAAATCAATCGCGTCTTCAAGTACCTGAGTAATATCAACTACTTCTAACATCAGGGAGAAAGTGCCAGATTCTATTTTAGCAATGTCCAAAATATCATTAATAATATTGAGCAATTGCATTGAAGAGTCGTGGGCGCGCTGCAAGAACTCCATCTCTTCATCTCGGTCATCGCAGTAGCCGTCACGCACAATTTGAATAAAACCAATAATTCCGTTGAGTGGCGTTCTCAATTCGTGAGAAATATTTCCCAAGAATTCATTTTTTAACTGATTGGCAACTTGCGCTTCCTTGGTTGCGATTTCCAATTCTCCTGCCCAGGTTCTGAGGCGCTGTACCATGCTGTTGAGAGCTTCTGATAGTTGATTGAATTCTCTAATTTGGAAATTTTCCGGCACTGCTAGGGGCGCTTCTGCTGTATCCACTGTCTGCGCGTAGTCTCTCAGTTTTTCCAAAGGACGCGCTAAGTCGCGAGACAGATATAAAGTCGCGATGATACTAGCAGCAACCAAACCTACAATTAAATTAAATAAAACTTGCTGAATATCTTCCAAACCTGACAGAGCATAATCTAAACGAGAGACAGCTAAAATAACCCACTTGCTGTTCTCCTTTCTAGTTGAAGGACTCGGGATAGCAGCGTATCCTGCTAGCAACTCTACGCCATTTCTTTCAAAGGAAAATAGGTGGAGAAAAGCCTGTCCGCCAGCCATCGCCCTTCTGAGAATACTTTTTAGTCGATCGGCATCTGCCTCAGCATCGATATTGCGGCCCACGCGGTTGATATTCGGATGCGCCAAAATCGTCCCATCTTGGTCGATAGCCACCGTATAGCCAGCTAGAGAACCCTTCGGAGCACTGGTTTGCACCGGCAGGGCCGACTGCAAACTCAAAGCATAACTCAACTGCCGGGTGTTGCCCCGACGAGTGTAAACTGGAGCGCTCAACACCAAACTCACTTGGCTGTCGCGAGCTTCTTTACTCGCATCTGGAAAATCCTCAGCACCCGAAGCCACCTTCTTGCTGCTGGCTTTTCCCTGTCGCTGGAGAGGCCACGACAGACTGATGTAAACGCTCTTGTCATCCAGCAGAGTTTGCTGCTGCTGCACGGGCGGCCAAAACTTGGCAGGTAGCGACTGAATCGGCTGCTGCCCGCAAGTGCTAGCTATCACTTGATTTGTCTGTACATTAGTCAATTGCAAGCAATCAACCTGGGCTGGCAACCGCTGCCCTAATTGCGCGATAAACTTTTGATAATCCTTCGGCTCTACAGACTGCAACATTGAGTTTTCCGAAGCGCCGATCAGATTAGACTTCAGCGATTTCGACCACTGTTCAATAGTTTCTGCTTTTCTGACTGCACTTTCTGTCAAGTTTAGACGAGCAGTTTCCAGAAGCGTCGAGCGTGCCTTGCGATAGGTAACATACTCCCCCACCAGTAGAACAGGTACGCTGAGCAACAAAATCCGCGACAGTAAAATACGGCGAAAGGAGGATTGACCTAACTTAACCATAGGACATATCAAAATTAAGGTGCAACACCAACAGCGACCATAGTGCAATCAACCAGACGGAAAGCGCGAATCGGTCTAGGGTGCCCTGCTGACCAGACAACACAGCTTCAAAACAACATTTAAACACAATTATAGAAGCCACTGTAGTAATCTCGATTCTAAGTGTGCAACACAAAACTTACTCAAATCAAGCATTTGGCTTAAATTGACGTTTGCTTTCTGCTTCAAGCAAGGATGACGGCATCTTGTTGTTCGCAGGCCTTAATTGGGCGCTTGCCTCAGGTACAATGCTCTGGCGGGCATTTTCCAGAATTATTGCTGCATTTAGATTGCAATTGAGGGAAACACCACATCGATCGCAGCTATATACAGGTTCCTTGAGAGGCATTCGCTGAATATTGCCACAGCAAGAACAGGTTTTAGACGAAGGAGACCACCTGTCAACCAGTTCTACCTTGGTTCCCCAAAATGCCACTTTGTAGGTCAAAATTCTGCGGAATTCATCAATACCTAAGGTCTCCAGGTCGATCGCTAATTTTTGATTAGCGATCGTGCCAGAGATATTGAGGTCTTCAATCCGAATCTGGTAGTATTTTCGGCTGATAATATCAGTTGTTATTTTTTTTTGCCCCAAAATTCGTCTGAGGTTAGCAATATCTGCGGGTTTTATTGGTAATTTTTGGTAGTATTTCCAGCCATTGTTAAATGCTCTAATTGTTTGAGTACGGTTCCCTGATTTCTGGTTGCGGTTGTACCACCGATCTTTGCTCAGCTTGATTTTTGATATTTTCAGGATTTGTGGTGCGATCGTGAATAAGCCATCTGACAACGTGGCACAGCATTTGACACCGAAGTCAACACCAACAGTCTGAACTTGATGCACTCTGTGTAAATTTTTGTCATCAACAGGCAGATTCCAGGAGACAAACCCTTTGTCTGCTGCCCTAGAGATAGTGAATGTTTTGCTATAACTCACAAATGCTATTGGTTGCTTGAGTCTGAATTTTTCCAAACCAGCGATTGTGCTTTGCTTCCTCTTGAGTCGGACTTGGCGATTAGTAAATGGCATCATTGCTTCACCCTTTGCAGGATATACTCCTGATTTTTTTTTGCTGGTGAAACTATCACCTTTCTTTTTAAATTTGAATCGATTCAAGCCTGATTTACCTAGTCGCCACCCTTGGATAGCTTTACCTAAATTATTCAGTGCTGATGGATAGATAGCTAATGGATAGCCTTTTATCCAAGCATACTCAGGCTTGATTTTTACCTGATTGGTAAAGACTTTCTGAATGTCAGCTAATTGTTGATAATCACTGGCTTTGATTTCTTCAAATTGCCATGACTGGGTTAGTATGGATAATCGCAAGTTATAAACAAGCCTCGCCAAACTTGCACAGCCATCTAGCAAAGAGCGTTCTTTATTATTCAGTTTTAGCTCTCGTTTCAGACTGTACATTGTTTTACCCTATTTGCAGGTATATCTGCAAATATATCAACAGCTAATAGAAAATGTCAATGACTTTCAAAAGGCACAATAGATTAGGTTTTCTCCCACACAATGAAGAACCATTTGATAAAATTCCACTACAAGCCAATGTAAAAGTAGGTGTGAGATCGAAAATAAAGGCGAGAGGGGATTGGCACAACCGTCTGAGACAAAAATTGGATGAATGGCTGCAATAATGGGAGCGAGATACGGAGATTTGAGGGATTTAGGCAGAAATTTTGCACGTCTGATAACCAGTCTTTACTTAAAGATGCTCAGCAATTTGTTGGGCAAATGGCTGTGATTTGAATCACACTTCCATTTTCAATTCTCGGCTCAATTTGCAGCCGATCGCCCAGGGGTAAAATCTTTCAGGCTGACAGACGGCAGTGGGTTGAAGGTAGAATCGCATAGATGCACGGTTGCGAGGGAAGTTAAGAGGCAAAAACTTGTGTCTCGGGCTAGCGATCGAGAGAGACTTCTGGCTCGATCGCACTTTGGCATTCGCGAATGCCTTCGAGGGATACCCCATCAAATGGGCGATGCGAGATTTTGCACCCTGGGAAAGATTTTTTGTGACATAGGATTGATGCGGTAACAATAATTTACCTGTCAAACAATGAGACGATCGAGTCGTCGATCGACTCTCACAACCGTAATTCTGACGAACATTAGCCCAAACAGTGCATTCACCCCACGTCAATTTGCGACCTCGACAATAGTCTCATAGAGCGATGAAAAAAAACTCCACCAATTATACGTATTATTACACAAACAACCGTCCCAGATATCATCACGCTTATTTGGTATCTCCCCTTCTAGAAATGCTGGCGACTGTTCAAAATGCCAGCCCGACAAAACTCCGAGTTTTGGATCTCGGCTGTGGCAATGGCAGCCTCAGTCACGTCATCGCAGAGCACGGCTGCGAAGTTGTCGGCGTTGACACTTCTGCACCCGGAATTGCCATCTCCCGTCAAAGTTTCCCAGAGTGTCAGTTTATCCAAGCAGATATTTATGAACTCCCCGATACCGATATGCTGAACTCATTTGATGTTGTCTTAGCCATTGAAGTAATCGAACACTTACTTTATCCAAAAGAACTGGCTAAAAATGCCAAACTATGTCTAAAACCGGGAGGTGTGCTAATTATTTCCACACCCTATCACGGCTATTTAAAAAACCTGATATTAGCTGTTTCTGGCAAGTTAGACAAACATTTTACCGTGCTTTGGGACAACGGACACATTAAATTCTTTTCAGTAAAGACCCTGACTCAATTATTGACTACAGAAGGATATACCGACATTAATTTTAAATTTGCTGGTCGGTGTCCCTATATTTGGAAATCAATGCTATGTTCTAGTAAATTCAAGGGAGAACCTGAAAATCTATAAATTTTTAGTATTTTTAGTGGCGCTCTGTCAGCCGAATTAATTTCCTTAATTGACAATCGGCCATCAGGAAAAGTAAAAGATAAATTTCAGATTCAAAAATAAAATGACTGTTGGGGTTTGGTGCTCGAAAGGCTATGGCGGTTCTCGAAAAAGTAAAGTATGCCCACGGAAGCCACTCCAGCCCTATGCCTTATGTACCTCATCTTTTTGAGAAAGGCAATATTGTCGGGCTGGGGGTGCAAGTTCGATCGGGCTCGATCGGGCGAAAATGCCTGAAAACACCAAGGATCAATGACCCATGACCAATGACCCATGACCCATTAATCCCCTTTGCAATTCTTATTTTTTCCCTGACTTTTCCCTCAACATTCCACAGCGTTTCCACAGGCAAGTCTGAGGTTTTCCACAGATTTGAAAAAGTTTTCCACAGAAATTAACGGTACGGTCGGATCTTCCTGCGGAATTGGGGATTTCGTTAACCTCTTGCCAAATCCCTGATATAAACCTCTCATATGTAAACTTATGTAACAAAAAAGCCTTAAAAGGCTTATTATTGCGTAAATCTTTTTTTTACATAAAGGACTTTGTAATATTTTGCAACATTGACAAACCCACCGATTGATACGCACAATGATGCGACCGACCTAAAAAAAGCGCTCTGATTTCGGCTGTGCCTGTACCTGTATCCGGCCGAAAAGGGGTTCTATTTTCAATTTATTAGCGAGACTAAAAAATGATGAACCCAACAGTCAGTATTTTTGCCGAAATTCCCGAAACGCTGCACGATTCTCTCAAAATTTACCTGGAAACTCATCCCGAATGGGATCTCGATCGAGTATTCTCCGCCTCCCTGTCGCTGTTTTTGTTGCAGAATGCCGATAGCGGTACGCCGGAAGCTTCCCGCAGCTACCGCCAAGCTGCCAGGGTTTATCTTGAAACTCTGTTTCAATCGCCTCAAGACTTGCACAGCAATAATGTAAGTCCTTTTTAGTTAAAGAGAGGGAGAGGGGTTCAACAGTTGACAGTTGACAGTTGACAGTTGACAGTTGGGGGAGAGGGTTCAACAGTTGACAGTTGACAGTTGACAGTTGACAGTTGGGGGAGATTGGGAGATTGGGAGATTGGGAGATTGGGGGAGAGGGGGAGATTAATCGACAATTTTTGAGAACAATGCTTTAGAAATACGGGAGAATTTACCGATTTTCAATTCCCGATTCCCAATTCCCAATTCCCGATTCCCAATTCCCGATTCCCGATTTCCGATTCCCGATTTCCGATTCCCAATTCCCGATTCCCGATTCCCGATTCGTTAATCTGCAAGCGGTTTTGCGGTATAGCAAAGAGGGCAAGCCATGCAAACCCATGTAACATAAAGATTGCGATATTTTTATATATGTAAGATGGAAGTTTTAGATACTTTGATTGTGGGTGCGGGGATTAGTGGTTTGAGTTTGGCACACGCACTTCACAAGGAAGCAACGAGTGCATCGCCTCGGGCTATTTTGGTGGCGGAGAGTCAGGGACGTGTGGGCGGGAATATCACGACTGCGACAGGGGAGGGGTTTCTCTGGGAGGAGGGCCCGAATAGTTTTTCGCCGACGCCGGAGTTGCTGAAGTTGGCTGTGGATGTCGGCTTGAAGCAAGAGTTGATTTTTGCCGATCGCAAATTGCCTCGTTTTGTTTATTGGGACAAGAAGTTGCAACCGGTGCCGATGACTCCTGGGGCGATGATTCAGTCTGGGTTGTTGAGTTTTCCGGGGAAACTGCGGGCTCTGTTCGGGGCTTTGGGGTTTGTGCTACCGGCAATGGGCGATGGACTTTCCCAACAGGGTGATGAGGAAACTGTTTCTCAATTTTTCCGCCGTCATCTGGGCAAGGAAGTGATGCAGCGTTTGGTGGAACCTTTTGTGTCTGGGGTTTATGCGGGCGATCCCCAACAACTTAGCGCGGCGGCTGCTTTTGGCCGGGTAACAAAGATGGCTGATGCAGGTGGCGGGCTAGTGGCGGGGGCGCTGCTTTCTGCTAGGAAAAGACCCCCCCAACCCCCCCTTGGTAAGGGGGGGCTAAAGATTGTTGCAGATCCGAATGTTCCTCAGACTAAGCCGGGGGAGTTGGGTTCGTTTAAAGGGGGGTTGAAGGCTCTGCCAGAGGCGATCGCTGCGAACTTGGGCGATCGAGTGAAACTCAACTGGCACCTGACTCGACTCGATCGCACGCCACGCGACACTTACATAGCTGTATTTTCTACCCCCGACGGACAGCAGGAAGTTGAGGCCCGAACCGTGGTTTTGACAACGCCGGCCTATGTTACAGCCGAGTTGTTACAAAATCTGCAACCGTCCGTTAGCAGCGCTTTACAAGCTTTTACTTATCCTGCGGTTGCCTCCGTTGTATTGGCATATCCGATGTCGGATCTCAGGGGTAAATTAGTGGGATTTGGAAATTTAATTCCGAGAGGGCAGGGAATTCGCACTCTGGGGACGATTTGGACATCGAGTTTATTTCCCGATCGCGCCCCTGCGGGCTGGCAAACTCTCACGAGTTATATCGGCGGGGCTACTGATTCGGGAATTGGCAATCTTGACGCCGAGCAAATTGTTGGGGAGGTGCACCGAGATTTGTCTCAGATTTTGCTGAAGCCGGAGGCGGCGCAGCCAAAAGTATTGACTGTGAAAATTTGGAAGCGGGCGATTCCTCAGTACAATTTGGGTCATTTCGATCGCCTGGAACAGATCGATCGGGGCTTAAAATCTTTGCCGGGGATGTATTTGTGCACCAACTACTTTGGCGGTGTGGCTTTGGGAGATTGCGTGCGGAGGGGTTTTGAGCGGGCGGTGCAAGTAAGCGAATATTTGAACGATCGCTAGTTTTGAGTTTTGAGTTTTGAGTTGCTCCGGATGCTTAGGAGCGGATCTTACCTATGGCGTGGGAGGGCAGGTTTATAGGGAGCATCTCTTTTGTATTTGTAGTGCTGTCCCGGCTCGCGAGTATTATACAACTCGCGAGCGGGGACAGCACTCACAGAAAAAATGATTTTTCCAAAAATTTCAGATGCTCCCGGTTGACAAATATCCTGGATATCAATCGAAGATATTTGGTTAACCTGCCTACAGCCTTGTGTCTAAAGATCCGGCTGCCGAATGGCTAATACTACTAGGTTTTTGGTTCAAACTTGTAACCCACTCCCCGGACGGTTTGAATCATTGAGATTTGATTCGTATCTGGTTCAATTTTGCGGCGAATTTGACCGATATGGACATCCACCACGCGATCGGCTCCCACATACTCGTAGTCCCAGACTTCTTGCAGCAATTCCGATCGCCTCCATACGCGACCGGGTTTGCTTGCCAAACAGTACAGCAGGTCGAATTCTAAAGCCGTCAAAGCAACTATCTGACTGTCGAGAATTACCTCGCGCCGGACGGGATCTATTAGTAGCTGTCCAAAGGTCAGACTTTGTTGTTGAGCCGGAGTAACAATGCGTTTGCGCTTCAAAATTGCTGCAACGCGAGCTCCAATTTCTACAAGACTAAAAGGTTTAGTAATGTAGTCGTCAGCACCTTCGGCAAACCCTTTCATTTTGTCAGCTTCATCGGTTCGGCTGGTCAGCATCAACACAAACACGCCCGTCCGTTTTTGCATTTCTTGACAGAGTTTGTAGCCAGTAGTATCGGGTAAATTTACATCTAGAACTACTAAGTCAGGATTGAGTTGCTCAAATAATTCCAGAGCAGTCTGACCGTCTGCGGCCGACTCAACTTGATAACCTTGCTGGCTCAAAAAACGGTGAATTAAATTTCGGATTGCCGGGTCGTCATCAACCACAAGGATTTTTACAGGGGCCATGACCACAACTTTGTTTGAAGAATTAGGCAAGAATATTCAGCCATAATAATAGAAAACTGGATACAAATCTCGAAAAAATTGAGCTTTTAATAGTTGTAGCCATATTTATAGCCATATTTATAGCCATATTTATAACCTACGCAAGATTTCAGGCAATAAATCTCCGGGCACTTTGGATAAGGCTAGATTTTGGCCTTGCAGCCCACATTCACTATAGAAAGCTCTAATCGTTTTAACAATATAACTCAATGCTGTTTGCCGGGAATCGGCAGCTTGAGAGTTTGGCGGGGCTTGCAGGTTAAGTTTATCTCCATATGTTAACCCTTTGTCGTTGAGATGTTGTCCCCATTCGGCACACACTTGCAACTGGTGGTGCAGTGCTGCTTCTAAATGGCTGGTTTGGGCGGCTTTGTTGGTGCCAAAATCGAGGTCTGTGGCTAGTTGATAGTGGGCTAGTCCGAGATTGTTGCGGGCGGCCCAGGTGTCAAAGGTGAGTTGGGATCGATCGAGCTGGCCGGCGATATCCAGTGCAGTTTCGTAGGCGGTAATCGCCTGCTGTAAAGATTCCGTCCGGGCCTGTTTCTGCTGGAACTGGTTCCCCAAATGCCAATAAGCGGTACCGAGATTGTTGTAGGTGGCGGCTGCTGCTGCGGGTACTATTTCTCGGGTGCGGTATTTCAAGGCTTCGCGGTAGGCATCAATCGCCCTGACTAACAAGAGTTCTGAGGGTTCGTGCTGGGCGAGGTTCCAGCAAGCGGTACCGAGATTGTTTTGGACTCCGGCATAGTTTAGCGGTTCTCGTTCGGGACTGTAACAGCCAAGGGCTTCGGTGTAAGCGGCGATGGCGCTTTTGAGATAGACGATCGGCTGACCATCTTGAGCTAAATTCCAGTATGCTGTCGCCAAATTATTCTGAGCCGCCGCGTACTGCTGGGGCTCTGCTGCCGGGTCTAGATCCAGTAACGCTTGTTGGTAAGCTGCAACTGCTTGCTGCAAGTTCTCTGTCTTGTCTTGATAGCGGGCTAAATCTGCCGAAGCGATGCCCAAATTTTTGTTTAATCTCACGCGGGTTTGGGGTGCGCTGTCGGCATCTGTGCGGTTCAAACCTTCAAGGTAGAGGGCGATGCTGCGTTCGAGGCAGGATACCGGATCGGCTGCGTTATGCTGGGTGCGATCGCGCGACAGCATCCAGTAAAAAGTACCGAGATCGTTGATCAGATCGGAAATTGGCGGTAGGCTGTGGGACTCTTCGGCGTACTGAGTTAAGTTTTGTGTCAATTGGGAAATTAGCCGCGCGCATTCCTCGGTTAGTGGTTGATTTTCCTGGGAGTTGTCGTCGAGTTCGAGGTATGCAATCACTTGCTCGATCGCGCGAATGGCAATTGTCAAATTTTGCGGGGAGGAATCTCCGCCCAGAATTCGATCGCGGTAATAATTTCCCAAACTGTGATAAGCCAAAGCCAAAGCTTCGGAACAGCACTCATGTTCTTGCAGCAATGCAATGTATTGCAGGGTTTGCAGCGGCAGAAAATTGTCTTCCGATGCGGGATTATCTTCTACTTCCAACTCCTGGGAGGCCGCTGCTAGCACCAAATCTGCCAGTTCGACGGATTTAGAATCTGTTGTGGCGGGTTCAGAATCGGGAATTGGAGATGGGGAATCGGGAATTGGAGATGCGGAATCGGGAATTGAGGATTCTTCAGAAGACTTTAAATATATTGAAAGTTTGTCGCCATAGTCTCCGTTGTCCCGCAAGTTTCCGAAGTTTTCCGAGTCTCCCAAGTCTTCCGAGTGCCCGAAGTCGCCCTTAGCTGGAGTTGGTTCGCCTTCAAACTCAAATACTCCGGTGCGCCATTGCCAAAATTCCGGGGCCGATTGCTCGATCGAACTCAGCCAAGGGCGCGACACCCACAGCAACAGAGTAGACTCGCACATTTGCAGGTTTGCCTCGATGTCTCTCAAATAGCTCAGGAACGACCACTGCACGGCTGGTGAGTGCCTGGTCAGGTGTTCGGCCCCGAGAATTTGAAATCCCGGCAAACGGCTGTAGCTGCCGCCTTGGAGGGGCAGTGGGTGTTGAGTCAGCCATGCGGCGATCGAGTCCCAAGGATTGGGATCGCTCACGTCGAGTTCCAAACTGACAAATCGGGGATAGTCGATCGGGTAGGGACGAGAAATCGAGTCGGCGCCCTCGGCGGCTAATTCTGCCTGCAAGCGGGCTGCCAGACAGTCCCGCAAACACAAGTCGTCGCAGGCGGCAATAAAAATTTGACGGCGTAAGTTGAGGTCAATCGCCTGTTTCAAGCGTTGATAGATCTGCTTGTTAGAGCTAGAAACTTTTTGGGAAGGAATAGACATCACGGTCTGGCGATTATAGATTTTAGATTATAGATTTTAGATTTGGAAGTGTAGATTGTAGAGTTGAGAATTGAGCATTGAGAGTTGAGAGTTAAAATCTCGATGCTCGTAGCTCACAACGCCAGTCACGAAGAATAGTCAATCGCACCGATGATGACCAAAGGATTATAGATTTTTGATTAGCAATTTTATATTGGTGGCTCGCCCAAAAAGGTTGCAAGCCCGCGAGCCTCAGGAGTGTCGATCTTAAAATTTCAGACTCCTGTTCAATCTCCGAGATTTATCTATAGAGTAAATCTCAAATCGAAAAATGGAAAATCTCAAATCTACTGACGCTCGCGTCTGATTAATTGCCACCCAAGTCCCTGAACTTGACGGCCCAGAGGAAAAAACCCAATTTCTGCTTGTCTTATGATAGTTTTCCAGCTCGCGAGGCACGCTTCAGGACTATTGCGACTACCTGCTTTTTATTGAAACACAAAAACCATGTTGACCTTGGTAGGGAAACATGGTTTGTCGAATAATTATTTAAAATTGTGATTTGAAGCAGCTTTGAGTCTCAGCCCAGTTTTTACACAGAAGCAGCCACAAACACCAAACCAGCGACTAACAAGGCTCCTGCAACACCCAGGATGATGTAGTTCCGTTGCTGGTTCTTGTTGGGAGGTATGGCGTCGTACATCTTCGGCTCTTTGGCAAAGTTGTTCAAGCGTCCGTCTTCTTCGGTAGTATAAGGCATGGGCAACAATCCTCGATATTTTTGATTTCCATTACTGTACCAAAAAACACTATCAAGCGCTCTGATAAATCGAGGAATTTATTTAGAAGTGACAGTACCAGTTTGAGGAGAAGAGGCGATCGCGTAATCTTTGACCGGCATTCTTCCTGCTAAGTACGCTAAACGTCCGGCTTCTGCGGCCATTCCCATTGCTTTTGCCATGGCCGGAGAATTCTGAGCATTGGCGATCGCAGAATTAATCAACAGTGCATCGGCGCCCATTTCCATTGCTTGGGCTGCTTCGCTGGGAGTGCCGATCCCTGCATCCACCACCACAGGGATATTCACCGTGTCAATAATGATTTGAATATTGGCAGCATTATTGATCCCTTGCCCCGAACCGATGGGCGAACCTAAAGGCATGACAGTCGCACAACCGACTTCTTCTAGGCGTTTTGCCAGCAGCGGATCGGCATTGATGTAAGGCAAAACGGCAAAACCTTCTTTGACTAATTGCTCTGCGGCGTGCAAAGTGCCGATCGGATCTGGCAACAAATATTTAGCATCCGGAATCACTTCTAACTTGACAAAATTATTATCTTCCTGCCCTAAAAGCTTCGCCATTTCCCTACCCAAACGAGCCACTCTAACCGCCTCATCCGCAGTTTGACAACCAGCAGTATTGGGCAGCATCCAAATTTTAGTCCAATCAAGAGCCTCCGCCAATCCTTCATGACCGGGAGCATTTGTTTGCACTCGCCGCACAGCCACAGTCACAATTTCGCACCGGCTAGCGTTGACACTTTGCTGCATTTCGGCAATGCTGCGATATTTTCCCGTCCCCGTCATCAAGCGAGAATGAAAAGTCTTGCCGGCAATAATTAGAGGTTTGTCAAAAGATGGAGTTGCTGTATCTACTGGATAGCCAAAAATACTATACTCAAGTGCTTGTTCCCACTGCGTTCTGCCACCCATCATCTCTTCAAGCTGCCAACCTTCTTTATTTGTCAGCTCATCGCGCGTAACTGCGTAAACAATTTGCCCAACTGTAATCAATTTAGCATCTCGCGGCATATTATTTTTTAAGCCGGTTTGTATAACTTCTTCAAATTCATTAAAAACGTCTTCCATTTTCCCATTCCTCCCTAGTAATCTGTTGTACTTCTTCGCTGTTGAATACTAATATAATATTCTGGATAAGTTGTCTTTCGTCCCAATAAAAAGCTTTTCTGATGCCATCGTTTATCTTCCAAAATTCATAACTATCTCGGTTGATTTGAATAATAACGGCTGCTGCACCTTGATTCTTTGCCCTGCTGATTCCTTCTTGAAGTCGGTATCTGATGTTTTTAGTAGATTTTGTCAACTCCTTAAATTCGGAAATCTCACCGTCAATCTCAGCATCTGGCGTTCTCACACCCTCTGCTGCTTGCTCGCTCAACATTTTAACTCTCTTCCCTATTTTAGCCAAAACTTCCGCCAGAAAGATTTCCGAATTATTAAGATTGTGTTGCTGGTGAATTAGCACAAATCCGCCAGCTACCTCATCAAAATAATATCGCCGATATTCGGGTTCTGCATTTTCGTAGATGGCTTTGCTTTGCTGAATATATTCTGGATTCACCGTTATTGTACTCTTATTAGACTTCGATATAGTAGAGTTAACTGCATGAAAGCAACTGTCGAGCAACTGGCTCAAATTGGCATATTTGCCAGCTTAAACCGAACTGAATTAGAGCGATTGCAAGAACATACAGCAATTCGGACTTACCGACAGGGAGAAGTTGTGATGTATGAGGGCGATCGCATCCCCGAAAAATTATACACGCTTTTGAGCGGTTCGCTGCGCGTAGCAAAAACAGCGGCGGCGGGCAAAGAAACAATTTTACGCACTTTATTTCAGGGAGATATTTTTGCCGCACCTGCTTTGCTGGGTAACGGAGTTGCGCTGGCAACGGTGACGGCAGAAACTGACGTGCAAGTTCTTACCACAGAACGGGAATTTTTGCTAGCAGCAATTCGGCAAAATCCTGAGATTGCTTTGCGAATATTGGCGGTTTTTAACCAGCGGTTGCAGCAACTGCACGAGACTGTACACGGTTTGGTGTCGGAAAGGGCGATCGTGCGGCTGGCGAGATTCATTCATTACTTTGCGATCGAGCAAGGTACGAATATTGTGGATAATAGTGTATGTTTAGAAAAACGTTTTCCCTACTATCAAATTGCTCGCAGTATTGGCATCACCTATGAAGAATGCGTGCGGTTGTTTAAGAAACTAAAGCCGTTTGTATCCTACAGTCGAGGGGGAAAAATTACTGTGTTGGATTGGGGAAAATTGGAGAATCTCGCCTCTGGAGATGAAATAGATTAACAATCCGATAAGACGGCGGTTGAAACCGCGTCTATAAAAACCCCAGGACGCCGACGCGGACTGAAGTAAGACGGCGGTTGAAACCGCGTCTATAAAAACCCCAGGACGCCGACGCGGACTGAAGTAAGACGGCGGTTGAAACCGCGTCTATAAAAACCCCAGGACGCCGACGCGGACTGAAGATTAGGTAATTTTAACCACTCATTCTTCAACCCGCGGAGGCGGGTTTTGTTTGTGTAGCCGCGAATTTCATTCGCCCGGTATTATTCTCACGAATTCCATTCGCCCGGTATTATTTCACTCGGAAAATGTCAAAATAAATGCCAAGTTTTCTTCAGCTTTCAAAGCGTGGGGAGCGCGAGCGGGCATGAATACAAACACTCCCGGTTCCAAGACAATATCCTTGCCTTCCAGAGTCAAAATTCCCTTTCCTTCGAGTACATTAACTGTGGCATTCCGCGCCGAACTGTGTTCGGCAATGTCCGAACCCGCAGCGAGACAAACTAAAGTATGCTGACAATTATTGTCTTTGACTAAAATTTTCGTCAGCACTCCGGCGGCGGGATATTCAATAGTGTCTCTGAGTTGGATTGCTGAAGATTGTAGCGGTAAAATGGTAGCAGTCATAATTTTTGACTCCCTAATGCGATTTTAGATTTTGGATTTTGAATTGGGATGACTGATGAATTAAGGTTGAGAATCGAGGCTATAGTTGGATTCTTTTTGGAAACAGGTTTAAGATTGTTTTTTGGCACAGATGATGATGTAGCCTAAATCCTGTTGGTAATGCTGGAAAACTCGACGCATTGCTAAAACCCGATCGCGAATTTGCGCTTTACTTAGAACATTCCACAAAATTCGCACAGTGCCCGCAAACCCTTCATCCTCAAGCATCCGCCGCAAGTTGAGGAGTCCCATCGCCCCAGTTTGACACTTTTCTACCAGCAAACCCGCATTTTGGCAAACCGCAATCCAGCCCGACTCAGACAACGGCGTGGAATTAGCCCGAATCACTTCCGACAAAGCTTTGTGAATTTCTGATTCTCGGTTTCTGGCTAAAAGTTCGTGAGAAAGAAACTTGCCGCCCGGTTTTAGCCGATCGCAAATTCCCGATATAATTTTAGCTTTCCCCCACCCTGACTGCATCGTCAGGATAGCTTCAGCCAACACCCAATCAAACTCTTGGGAAATCCGATCCAAGTGAAAAATATCTCCTTCGACAATTTGGACTCGATCGCCCAAACCCGCTGCTGCAACATTAGCACGAGCGCGCGCCACACTGTCGGCATTTTTCTCAACTCCCACTACTTTTACACCAAAACGTTCAGCAAGGGCGATCGAGCTATATCCAAAACTAGCAGCCAACTCTAAAACAGTTTCGCCTGCTTGAAAATCCGCCCATTCAAATAACATTTTGGTAGCAGCTTTTCCCCCCGGCCTCAGCATTTTCTTACCAGCCGCCGCTAGCACTTCATGGCCGGGTGCAGTCTGTAAATTGAGAGTAGTATTGGTCATTGATTTGACCTCCTATTTAACCTTACTCTCAGTTTGCCAAATTCTCCGAAAGCTTTCTATGAGCTAGCTCAGATTCAAACGTAGGGTGCGTCAGCCTCCGGAATTTTTGAGAATTATCCCAAGGATTGAGAAATGCTGACGCACCCTACCATAGCGCGATTTATACGATCGCGCCGGGTGCGTCAGCCTCCTAGATTCTTGCATTTATCTAAAAGATTTAAAGAGGCTGACGCACCCTACAATATCGGGAACGGCCCGCAGCAATCAAGGGAAGGCAGAAGGCCCCATACGCAAAGCTCGTACCTCCTCGCGGTTATACGCAAAAACCTCCTGCCGCTCCTCATACGTCCATTTGCTGTAATGAACAATTTTTTCAAGAATAAAATCTACAGACCTTCCTGCAAAAGCATCTTCCAAAATTCGCTCTAAACCTGTTTCAGCAAAAGCAGCTAATAAAATAATAGCTTTTAAGTTGCGTTTAATTGTAGCTTCGTAAGTAATCAGTTTTACGAAATCTCGAATGCTAAGAGTTTTTATAAAAAAAGAACCTCTTTTGTCATCACCTTCGCCAATAATATCCACCCAAATGAGTTCGCCAGAAAAACCCATGCTATGTAAGGTTTTCAGTATTTCAGTTCCCCGTTTTGTTCGCTCGAAAAAGAAGCTATCTAAGTATCCCAAAGTAGCTCCTATATTCTCAACACCCAAGCGCTTCTCACGACTGGGAAGCAGCATATATGCATCTAAAACAGATTCACCAAGATTTACTTCGCAGTTAACAGCCTTGATGACATCATTTTGAAAATCCTCTGTCATAGCAATCTATTTGTTTAAAGTCAACTCTAAGACTGCATACATTATATCATCTGAAAAAGGTATTAGCTAAATAAATCGGGGGAAATCGCTCACTAACGAGCCTCAAACATCCCAAAATCTTTCCAAACACGGTAGTCTACCCCGATTTATTGAGCGGATACCTTCTGACAGTTTTTGATTTTTCAGGCGATCGCTAAACACCCGTCATCGTTTTACTGGAACTTGCTGCTGTTAATTCTGCCGCCGAATTTGCTCGGAGCGCGCGGAACATTCCAAAGCGGCAAAGCCCCGCACCAAATGCTAAACGCATTAGTAAAAGAGTCGGTACTTCTCGCAGAGACTTGATGAAACCCGATACACCAAAACGTACTAATCCGGCCGGTCTAGCTATACCTTGCCAGATAGAATCTATCCATGAAGGAAGGGTTTCTTGCGTCCAATCTGCCGTGGTTACAGCGCCCTCTACAAAGCCCGTTGCTTCTAAAAGTTCTGAAAAGCCCTCAATGCTTGAAAAAGCCGGATGCGACCATTGATCCAGCAGTTGTTTCATTACGGGTTTCTCCCAGAAATTGAGCGGGATTTTGCGATCGTCTCTTTGATTCCAGTCAGCTACAACCAGCACGCCACCGGGCTTGACGACTCTCATCAACTCTTTCGCAAACACGGCTTTATCTGGCATATGCGGCCCAGCTTCGATCGACCAAACCACATCAAAACTCGCATCTGGAAACGACAGCGCCATAGCATCATCCACCCGAAACTGCAAATCGAGCTCTGGGGGAGTTAATTCTTGAGCGCGTTTAACTTGCTGCGGGCTGATAGTAATTCCAGTAACTGCAAACTTATAATCCTGCGCCAGAATGCGGCTGCTACCGCCAATTCCACAGCCCACATCTAAGACGGTAGTACCAGCCGGTAATTTATCCAAGCCTCCCCAGCGCACCATTTCATGCACAAAATCCGATTTAGCTGCGAGGAAATCTTTGCGTTGTGGCGGTGCACCGTAATGGCCCAAGTGGATGTGTTCGCCCCAATAAAACTCCAAAATGCCGTCTTCTGTCCATTCGTCGTAGGAATTGGCCACGGAGTCGGATGATTGATAAGGGCGAGCCGCGATTAAATAGAGCGTAAGGGCGATCGCCAGCAGTACAAACAAAACTCCAAGTACAACAACAAATAAATTCATTTTTTTACCCCATCTCCAAAATAGAATGTACAGCAGTGGATATTTGTAGGGGCGGTGCCCCCGTGCCCGCCCTCAGAGTTGACAGTTGACAGCTTGCTCGCTTGTCGAAGGATTTCTATGTTACCGGAATCAAATTATTTTTGCTTGCTCTCTAAATAATTCGATCGATTGCAGACTATCTGAAGCAGCATCCCAAAGAATGAACTTAAAACAATCAGGAATCTCGCGAATTGTCAGAATTCTTGAATTACCAAGCAGGTGCAGATTAGCATTGTGACACGCCCGAAGATTGTAATTAGGAATTCGCTCAGAGAGATGATGAATATTGTGGTAAGCAATATCAGCCGAAAACCAATTGAGAATAGCTGGTAATTTTAGATAACTGCTGCCTTCGATCGCGCCCAGCAGATAGTCCCAGCCCTCTGTTTTGTGAGCGTAGGAACCCTCAAAATTGTGCTGCACAAAGAAGATGCAGATAAATATCGCCGCCGAACAAGTCATCACAATTGAGTACACACTCCAGAAAAACCCAAACCCAAGTAAGTTACCCAGATAAAGCCAGCTACCCACCACACAAATATTGTTGAAGAGTAAATCCCAAAACTCAGCCGTCGTATACCAATGTTTGGATTTGTAGGAGGCAATTATTCTAGATAAACCCATACCTAAATCTTGATTTAGACAATCAAAAGTATGTCGGATAAAACCAGCAATTCCCAAGATTAGCGCGAGTCTTGGTTTGATAATCAGGTAGAAAAAGCCACCAGGAAACAGCATCAGCGGGTGTCTGAGCAATTGATAGATTTTTTGGTTAAATGGACTGAGTGCCGCAAACTTTTCGGTGGAAATTAACGCCGAAGGGCCTCGGTACATATCCCAGTTACCATTATTTTTGTGATGGTAAGCGTGTCCTCTAGACCAGGGGTACTGAGGAATTGCATTGATGATACCTAGCAGAAAACCGACAGTGCGATTGACTTTTTTGGAACTAAACAGAGAATAGTGTCCGCAATCGTGCATCAATGAGAAACAACGTCCTGAAAAGAGTGTCATCAACAGGATTATCGGTGGCAGCAACCATACAGAAATGGCAGCAGCTTTAAATGCTAAAAACCATAGAAATATATAGGGAATTACTGTATTAGATAATTGGAAACTAGCTTTGAGATTGTTACTTTTCATGTAAGGAAGCAACACAAAATCCGACTTTTCGATCGCGCTTTTCATTCAGTATGTCTGTAGTGTGGATAAGTGCTTAGCTGAGAATCTAGTTTAGATTGCAGGTGATTGACAGAATATCAAATTATATCATACTACATATACGGCTGGTTAATCGGTGAGGGCGCAAGCAAAATGTTATCGATCGCCATTGAGTACCAAATTTGATACAGACTGCTTGACACTAGGCTCGTATTTTGTAGCAGAAAGTTGTGCCACCATCTGGGCGCGGGATGAAACCTCAAGCTTGCGGAACATTCGCTTCAGCGCTTGCTTCACAGAATTTTCAGTAATCCAAAGTTCAGTCCCTATTTCGGCGTTAGTTCGTCCCAAAGCCACCAACTCGGCAATTTCCAATTCACGAGGCGTTAAGCGATTGGTTTTGAAAGGCTGGTATGGCAATTCTATGCCCGATAGCTTCGCCGCGCGCACTGTTGCATTCCAGACAGATAAGTGCAAACAAATTCCACTCAAATCAGCTAGATTTTGTGTATCAAAAGCAGGCATTGACTGTTCCCGAGTGCATCCAAATACACCCACTAATTTACCGCAACTTACAATCGGCCCCGCCATCACGTGCCAATGATCGGGGCGAGGACAAATCATTGTCCAAACTTTGGGTGATGTTACCAGTGCTTCGTGGACTGGAGAATGGCGCTCAACTAGATAACGTGCAATAGGATTGTGTTCTATTGATAGTGCAATTTCCAGCGTTTTATGATTTTTTTTATCTAACAAAGGCAGTTGGTCAAAGAAAAAGACTCCCGATCGCAAAGCGGCAAAATACTCGCCGATTTGCGGCACGACTTGCGATCGCAGATCTCGTTCATTCTTGACTTGATTGATTGCTTCAAATAAAGGCTGTAAGGAATTTGTCATCGTCGCGGTCGCTAAAAGTGTACCCGATCGGGGTCTACGAGCGCTGAATTACTCAGCTTATATTATCAACAGTATCAAAAATAACGTGACATGACCATCAATTCCGAAATTGATCGCGATCGCACTCCCATGCGTTGGATGCCGATCGGCTTTTATGCGACTTCAGTCGTCTTTAACCTCTGCTTGATTGCTCAACTGTTAACCGTTGGAGTAGCTTACTTTGTCAATCCTGCGTGGTGGGATATTCATGTTTGGCTAGTCCGAGGATATAGCAGCCTGTCATTATTATTACTGGGAAAGAATTGGTTGAAAGCCCGCCCGCCTTCGAGGGAGAAATTACGATCGGACTATTCATTACTCCAATCCTCTGACTTAAGCGAGAGGGCGGGCACGGGGACACCGCCCCTACAAACTGTCAACTGTCAACTGTCAACTGTCAACTGTTGAAGTTAGTCTTTGTTTCTTCAAGTCTTGTACATAGCGTAGGGCGTATTTTATCGCCCGCCCATCTTCAGAATGAGCGAGTTTGATAGGTAAAAATCATGCAAAATGCAATCTTCAGTCCCTTCTTTACAATGGTGTTTGTGACACTGGTAGTCTGGGTTTATCTCTACATCCGCCGGATCGCTTTCCTCAACAATACAAAGCTCGACCCGAAGGAGCTAGCTGTACCTGGTATGCTGGCACAAATCTCACCACCAGAGGTATCAAATCCGTCCGATAATTTCAAGAATTTGTTCGAGATTCCCGTCCTATTTTATGCGCTGGTGCTATACCTTTTCATCACCAACCAGGTAGATGCAGTTTATGTGAATGCGGCTTGGATCTTCGTTGGCTTTCGCGCTTTGCACAGCATCGTTCATTGTACATTCAATCTGATCCTGCTGAGGTTCTACCTCTACCTATTCTCAACCCTGATGGTGTGGTTCATCGCCATCCGTGCAGCATTTAACCACTTTGCTACATAGGTACGCGCTTCATTTAGTTTTAATGGAAATGACAGGATAAAACCGATGTCTCAATATACTCACCCAGAAGTTTTGGTAGATACGAAATGGCTGATGGATCGTCTCAACGATCCGACTGTGCGTGTGGTTGAAGTTGATATGAATCCAGAGCCATACAAAGATGCTCACATTCCTGGTGCAGTTTTCTGGAATATTTTTGCAGATATTCTCACACCTAATCTCGGCATAAATCTAGATCCAATTGCGATCGCAAAATTGCTGTCGCGATCGGGAATTTTCCCTGAAACGACTGTGATTGCTTGCGGTAGTAATCCCGCTACAGGAGCTTGGATCTTCTGGCTGTTGAAATTATTTGGACATGACAAAGTATATGTACTCAACGGCGGATATCAGAAATGGGTAACAGAAGGTTATCCGCTGACATCAGAGTTGTCAAGCTTCGCACCCACTCAGTACCGTGCAAAATCTCCAGATGCGAATTTGCGGGTTCTACAAGCAGAGGTTCAGGCATCTCTTAATCGGACAGATTGCGTGTTGCTGGATGTCCGTACCCCTCAAGAATACTGTGGCGAAGTATTTATGCTAAAACCACCAGAAGGGGCCGAACGCGGGGGGCATATTCCGGGGGCGGTGCATCTTGAGCATACTCTCACTCTGAATGAAGATGGAACTTTTAAGTCAGCCGAGGAGTTATACACTCTCTACAGCAACCAGGGGATTACGGCTGACAAGCAAGTGTTTCCTTACTGTGCTATTGGTGGACGTTCTGCATATACCTGGTTTGTTTTGAAGTATTTACTGGGCTATCCCAACGTCCGAAACTACGATGGATCGTGGAATGAGTGGAGCCGTCTAACTGATGTACCCATCGAGCAATAAATCACATATTGCGCGACTCCAAAATCTTTTTATTGGCCGGGAAGTTGATGCGGGCGATCGACTTTCCGGGCTTGATCGCCCCCCCTGTGCCTTTGACAAACCGCCCCCGGAAGCCAAACTGGACACATCCACCACCGCAGAGGATTGTGGAGGGACTCCTAGAAACGGGAATTTGAAGAGCGATCGCAAGTGCGCGTTTTTTGTGTTCAAAGACAGCTCCAACTTGCTACAATCTAGTCGCACGCGCAACTCGCAGATATTATGACTGAACTGTTAGATGAGACGCTTTCTATTGAAATCGCCACTCGCATTAAAAGCAACGCTAAAAACTGCTTTGACAATGCTTGTAAAGCAGCCTTAAGCACCGAGGGCGCAATCTACGTCCAAGGATTTTTAGCTGCACCGGGAGCGCCCTACAAACCCATTGAGTATGGCTGGATTGAAATAGGCGATCGAATTGTTGACCCAACTTTTCCCCATCTCGCTAAAAGTGCAGGTGACATTCATTACTTCCCCGCGCACCGCTTGAGCGTGAAGAAACTTAAAGCAATTTTAGATGAGTCAAAAGAAGATTATCCAGAAGACGATCCGTTGCCGGTTTATGGGAATCAACCCTATGAATATTACGGCGATTTGATGTTAGGCGGTAAAGATTACCAAAATGCTTACGATTTGGCTTTAGCTAAATGCAAGGAATTGAACCAACCGAAAAGAAAGGATGCAAACTGATCGGGATATTGTTGGTGCAGGCGCAGTCAGAAACCGGGTTTGATGGACGAAAAGACGCGCTGTCACCTACAGATTAAGTCAAAAACTCGGTTTATTTTATCTTATATCGTGTCCGATCGCTTAACCGCAATCAGTAAGGTTCGTAGTGCGGACTTAAGTCCGCTCTCTGGCTGCGGACTTAAGTCCGCTTTTGCAGTAAGGTTCGTAGTGCGGACTTAAGTCCGCTCTCTGGCTGCGGACTTAAGTCCGCTTTTGCGGACGAACCATTTTTATTAGCGTAATCAAGAGACATGATATTAATGCGTCAGTCCCGCAAGATTAAGGTTAAAAAATGTTTTGATGCGCTGTAAAAAGTTAGATCGTGTTCGGTAAATTCACCATTATACATAGGCCGGGGCGGGTTTTTGAGAGGGTCTATTTTTAGCCAATATTGTTGGTGAACCCGCCCCTACTATATTCAGACTACTCGACCCGACTTGATATTATCAGGTGCGTCGCAGTGAGATTGTCGATCGGATGCAAGAAATTGTCGATCGCGATGCACCCTACTTTTGGTTCTTCCTGATGACTAATAACTAATAACTAATAACTAATAACTAATGACTAATGACTAATGACTAAAATCCAAACCTCGAATAATGAAAAGCAGCCAACAACGGATCTAACTTTTGCTCCAACATCAAATCAGCCAACAATTTAGCCGTTACCGGAGCTAACAAAATGCCATTGCGATAATGCCCAGTTGCCAATGTCAAATTATCCCAAGCAGAAGCGCCCAAAATCGGCAACTCATCCGTTGTAGCCGGCCGAAATCCCCACCAAAACTCTAGAATCGGATAATTCTGCAATTCGGGATATAACTTCATCGCTCCTGCTAGCAAACTTTGAATTCCCGCTGGGGTATTTCCAGGAGTAAAATCCACATTCTCGCTAGTTGCGCCAATAATAATTCTGCCATCTTGACGCGGCACAATATAAATGCCAGTCCCGAATAAAACTGTTTGCAGCGGCTGAATCACTCCCGAATTTTCTGGTACGCAGACTGACAGCATTTGCCCCTTTCTGGGAAAAATCGGAACATTCAATAACTTCTCACACCAAGGCCCTGCCGCCAAAACATAACGGTCTGCTTGCAATTTCCCGGTTGTTGTTTCTACGCCAAAAACTCGGTTTTCATGTCGAATAATTTCCTTTGCAGTATCTTGAAAAATCTCAATCTGCAATTCTTTAGTTGCGGCTTGAAGCGTCCGAAATAAAGCGCGGTTGTCAACTTGACCGTCGTCAGGATACCACCAACCGCCAATTACTTCATCACCCAATCCAAATTGATGTTGGCGAATCGCATCTCTGTCCAGCCATTGAGAATTAAGGTTTGACAAACACGGCTGTTTTTGAGGCTCATTTTGACAGACGGGTGCGAGAATTCCCGATCGCCAATATCCCGTTTTCAATCCCGCAATCTCTTCCAGCCGTTCCACCCAGGAAGCATACAGCGCGCGACTTTGCAAGCACAACTCCAGCATCGGACTCGGGGGAATTTGTTCGGCTTGTGGCGCCAGCATTCCGGCTGCGGCCCGGGCCGTCGGTTGTTTGGAATCGGCGGTGACAACGGCGACAGAAGCCCCTCGCAACTTCAGTTCAACTGCTAGGGAAAGGCCGATTATTCCGCCGCCAACAATCAGAATATCTTGAGATGAATTCATTGACTTTTCTATGGACTTTCTGGCTGGTTTTACCTCAGGATCTTCTTGAGAGTAAGGTGTTGGTATGGATTGGTATCAACAATCGTCTAAAATTTATGAGAAATATTGCTTTTACGCTTAGTTTCGATCCCCCTAAATCCCCCTTAAGAAGGGGGACTTTGATGCTCTTTTTCCCCTGATAGTCGGGGGACTTTGATACTCTTGTCCCCCCCTTCTTAAGGGGGGTTAGGGGGGATCGAAGGCCTCATCGTCAGATAACAAACTCATGCTACAATCGCCTAAAAGACTTTTATCTCTCGTTTCTCACGCTCGGCCCGATCCCCCTAAATCCCCCTTCTTAAGGGGGACTTTGATGCTATTGTTCCCCGAATCGTTGCGGGGAACCAAAGACGCTCTTGTCCCCCCCTTAAGAAGGGGGGTGCCAGGGCGATCGAAGGCCTAATCGTCAGACAGCAGACTCATGCTACATTTGACGTATTTGTTGACACTAATAGCTGGTGCGTGCACCTTACATTGAGAATTTTTGGGCAAGTCTTACATATTATCTTGCAAGGCGATCGTCCGATCGGCATTCCCCGACAAAAAATCTATCCTTGAGGTTTCCAGACAGTATCGGAATCCTGGCCCCAAAAACCCTGATATTTTGTCACCTTAATATCGCCCAAAACCTTAGTCTGACAGGACAAACGACGGTTTGATGACGGAGAATGGGGAGGAATGGAAAGCCGCGCTTTTTCGCGCCACTCAGACTCGGAAACTTCGCCTTCGATGCCGACAGCACAGGTGCCACAAGTCCCCAAACCGTGACAGTTGATGACTTTGGCGTTGCCGTTGTAGAGATCGATGCCGTTTTTGAGCAAGACTTCACGGAGATTCGATTCGCGATCGCACTCAAATGTTTTTCCTTGCGCTTGTACCTTGACCACAATAATTTACCCCGATTAGATTTATGTTAATTTTCCTATATATTATCGCATTTATTTCAAATAATTTCATCTAATATGATAAGTGATATATTACCAATTGAAAATTGAGAATTCCCCATGAAAAATCGGCTCTGGATCTACGATACCACGCTGCGAGACGGCGCTCAGTGCGAGGGACTCTGCTTATCTCTCGAAGACAAAGTGCGAATTGCTCGACAGTTAGACAGTTTAGGAATTCCGTTTATTGAAGGTGGCTGGCCGGGAGCAAATCCTAAGGACGTACAATTTTTTTGGCAGCTCAAAGAACAGCCATTAATTCAAGCTGAAGTTGTTGCTTTTTGTTCGACTAGGCGACCGGGAAAAACGGCAGCTAATGATGAAATGTTGCAGCCTATCTTGTCTGCTGGGACTCGCTGGGTAACGCTGTTTGGCAAGTCGTGGGATTTGCACGTAATTGAAAGTTTGAAGACGACGCTAGAAGAAAATCTGGCAATGATTCGAGATACTATTGAATATTTACGGAGTCAGGGAAGGCGCGTTATTTACGATGCCGAACACTGGTTTGACGGCTACAAACACAATCCAGAGTATGCCCTTGAAACATTGATAGTTGCGGCACAAGCTGGTGCTGAATGGCTTGTGCTTTGCGATACCAACGGCGGCACTTTACCCGACGAAATCAGTCAGGTTGTTGGCGATGTTTCAGAGTTTTTAGGTATCCATCCCTATGACTCGTCTGTGCAGTTGGGAATTCACACTCACAACGACTCTGGAGTTGCCGTTGCTAATGCTCTGGCTGGTGTGCAGCAAGGGGTGACAATGGTACAGGGAACTATTAACGGTTATGGCGAACGCTGCGGTAATGCTAATTTGTGTTCCTTGATTCCTAATTTTCAGATCAAATTGGGCTATGATTGCATTCAAGACGAGCAATTAGCGAAATTAACTCAAGTCAGTCGCTCCGTCAGCGAAATTGTTAATCTTGCTCCGGATGACCACGCTCCTTTTGTAGGTCTTTCGGCCTTTGCTCACAAGGGCGGAATTCACGTATCGGCGGTGGAAAAAAATCCGTTAACTTACGAACACTTGGAACCGGAAAAAATCGGCAACATCCGGCGAATTGTGATTTCGGATCAATCGGGTTTAAGCAATGTTTTGGCGAAGGCTAAGACATTTGGCATCGAACTCGATCGCAAAAATCCTGCTTGCCGCCAAATTCTGGAAAAGTTGAAAGATTTGGAAAGTCAGGGATATCAATTTGAGGGTGCCGAGGCGTCTTTTGAATTGTTGATGCGGGAAGCTTTGGAAAAGCGGCAGCGGTGGTTTGAAATTCATGGATTTCAAGTTCACTGCGATAAAGTTGGCGAAGATTGTACGGCTTTAGCCACTGTAAAATTGTCAGTCAACGGTACAAATATCCTGGAATGTGCGGAAGGAAACGGCCCGGTTTCGGCTTTGGATGCGGCTTTGCGGAAAGCTTTGGTAAATTTTTATCCGGCGATAGCGCATTTTTACTTAACAGATTACAAGGTACGAATTCTGGACTCTGGTGCCGGTACTGGTGCTAAAACTCGCGTGTTGGTGGAATCGAGCAACCATCAGCAGCGGTGGACTACTGTGGGAGTTTCTACTAATATTTTGGATGCTTCTTGTCAGGCTGTAGTTGAGGGTTTGGAGTACGGTTTGGTGTTGGAAAATCAAGAGGCGATTCCTCTAGTTTGTCGCGTACATTAACTAAGCATTAGTATTCGTAGGGTGCGTCAGCTTAGAGTCTATCGATTTCCAGATTAGATAATCGTAGCTGATGCACCCTACCAGTTTTTAAGTATTCTGATATTTGGACTTCAGTTCAAGTGCAGCACAAAAACTGTTGAGACTATTTAATAAAGCATTGTAGTAAGAATAAGCATCATCGCGTTCGTTTTGAAGATGGGCATACAAGGCCAATTCTGGCTCTGATACTAGAGGCCCCTTTGGAATATCCAAGCCTGCTTCGGTTAAACGTATGGATGCGATCGCGATTAAGAGCGCCCCGATTGTATTATTTTTGCCCTGGTGAAGATCTTCTAGTCCAGGTAAAATTAACTCCGATCCTGGCAATTCATTTAGCTCCATTATCGATCGCTCTCTGACGTACTTTCACAACGCTCAATAAATTGTTCAATCCTATTTCTCAGGAGATCGGGATTAAGAGAAGGAAATCGGATCAATTCAGAATCCACAGTAGAACTACGCCACCCGATGAGTAGAGCACTAGCGCCACCCGTAAAGTAGATACAGCCTGGGCCACGGGCTTCTCTACCTAAGACTTTCATGAGTTGTGCAATCTTCTGAGGATCGACATTTGAGCGCATAATTTCACATCAGCGCAAGTGAGCCTCTCTAATTTAGCAGACAGAATACTCAAATCCCCAACTTCTTGAAGAAGTCGGGGATTTTATGCACTGCACACCTTACCGCGATTAGCCAAGCAGTTGTGAATTCAATACTGCTATAAATTTAACTTATTGAAAATAAATTAAATTGTTGAGCAATTTTCCGGTTCTAGATCGCAATCCTTGTTTCTGTATTTAAGCAGATAAGTTTTGAGTCATCAAATAACGTTCAGCTTCACTGATTAGCAATTTATAGCCATCAATTTAGGTGTTTATTATTCACAGCTATCTACTTTTAGCATGGATAATAACCAGTCATTTTTGATGTAGATAAATATGTTGATTTTAGTCGAGCTACTTTCTGCTGTTGTAATTCCTAGTTTATTGAGGTTAAAAAAATCGAAATGGTACAATGCCTAAAAGCAATAGCTAACAAACTTAGATCTTTGTTTCCTATCAAAATGACACCAACAAAAATGGTAGAACACCTAAGAGCAATAGCTGGGGAATTTATATCTAAAGCTGAGAGATTTGAATCTCAAGCTAATCAGTATTCTAAACGCACAAATAATGCAAAAGCCGAAGAGTGTCTTAAAGACGCCAGAAATTGTAGGCAAGACGCTGAAGATGCAATACTTTTAGCACAAAAATTGATCGAGAAGGATAAGGAAATTATCAGTGAATTAAAGAAACTTCAAGAATTAATAAGAAGAAAAGACTATTCAAAAAGAAGAAAAGACTATTCAAATGAAGTTTGTCAATCTTTGAATATCTTGATAAATAAATTTTTCTTAGCAACAAAAGAACCTTACTCTACTCATTTAAGAACATGTGGTGAATTGTATGAACTGACACGAACATCCTAGGGATAGGGACAACAACGGGGTATTACCCGGAAAAAACCCAGCCATATATAGAGAAGACATCCTGCATAAGTCCTGGTAGTTTCAATAGTGAAGATTAACTCACATAATTACATGACTTATGCACATACTCCATCTCTAGGTTACTTATGGTTAGCCGTTTTTAAGATAGCGTGTTAAACCATTCTTTGGATAAGTCCTGAATTAATTAAATTTAGGACTTATCCAAAATAATGTGTTCGTGTCATTGCGAATGAAGTGAAGCAATCTCAAAGCCTTGTTAAACTGTTACAATACGTAAGTCCTATATAGCGATCACAAATGGTTTGTAAATCTTTCAGATTGAATTGATGTTGGATCTAGCCCTCGATTGATTTATGAATGATTTGCGAACGCTATAAATTGATAGCCTCTATTAGGCTATGATTCATCTAATCATGAAATATTAACCAACAATTCAAAAAATATAACTATATAGTTTCTTTTTAATTGTCTGTTAATTCCTTTTCATTGTCTGCTAATTTCTTTTCATACTCTGCTAATTTCTTTTCATACTCTGGTATTATTTTTAATACCACTTGCTCAACTTGTTGTTTTTCTTCAAAAGCTTTTTGTACATCTATAAGTTTATCCGATAATTCATTATCTGCTAAACATTGATTGTTTGATTCTTTTACTAAAATCACTAAATAATTAAGAAGATTTACAAAATCAGATATAGATTCTTCATCTTGCAACGAAAGTGATTCTTTTTTTAGTAGACGCTGAGAAATTTCAACAATTTTTTTTGTTATGCTTTGTAGAAATTCAATATCTCCATAATAGGGAATATCTTTATTCTTAAATTCATAATTATGAGCATCACAAAAATCTTCACTATAATGGGCTTCTTGGTATTTTCCAGCCTTGCGGATTGTATCTATATCTATTTTAGCGCCCCCAAATTTAGCTTCAGCAATAGAAACCTCATTCAAATTGACATTATTTAAATTAGCGCCTCTAAGTTTTGCACCATTTAAGTTTGTTTTTTTACCTAAATCAGGCTCGAAGTTTTTCACACCGAAAATAGCTCCGCTTAGTTTAGCTCGATTAAATATTGTATTTCCCAGGTCTGCATCACGTAAATCAGTTTGCTTGTCAATTGCAGGAGATAAATCAGTCTTACTTTTACAAAAATTTGTTAAATCTGCTCCAGTAAAATCAGCACCCCAAAGCTTAGCTTTCTTAAAATCTGCACCTTTTAAATTTGCTCCAGTAAAATTAGCTTCTCTAAGAATTGCTCCTTGAAAATTAGCTTCTTCTAAAATTGCATTTTTAAAGCTTGCTCTTTCTAAATTAGCGTTGCTTAAGTTAATTCCTCTTAAGTCTGCACCATCTGCATCAAGTCCTGTAATATCAGAGCCTTCCTCATATAACTCCTCAATTGCTTGTCTTCTTGCACCACTTGTTTCTGAGCCTTGAGCGCCATCAATTAACTGCCAAGCTTGACGTTCTAATTGTTTTTTTCTATCAAAAGTGTCCAGAAAAAATAAACTTGCTGCGGAAATAACAGCAATATTTTGAGCTTGAGCTAATAACTTTAAATCTGAAGTGAGACAAATAAGTGTGGAGATAAGTGTGGAGAAATTCAATAGTTTTTTGTATTCACATTTTTGATCTTTACTTTCTTTTGCTTCAGGATTGGCTGGTTGAGTAGATGTATTATTTGGCGAATCATTAGGAGTTAATTTATCTGTTTTTGTTTGACTTGGAGGTTGACTCGTTATTTGGGGTTTATTTTCTTTCTGCTCATTTTCTAACACAGCTATTGTGCAAAAAATTAAAACTGTTATTAACAGCGCTCCACCTATTTGAAGCCAGCTTTTTCTGGTACTAGGGGAGCAAGATAATTTTTTAAGTAAAAATTTAAATAATTTAAGTAAAAATTTAAATAATTTAAGTGGTTTTTTTAAAAATGAAGCATTTCCAGAAGTATTTTGCGGTGCAGCCATCTACTTTTGCTCCTTGTCTACTTGAAACGATAATTTTATGAAATTAAACAACCACCAAAGCTTAATATACAGAAGTTGGCTTTGGTAGATAGTTGGTTGATTAATTTACGTAGCTTTAAGACTTAGTATTACTATTATCACAATCAACTAAAGTTGTCAAGGCTCAATTTCCCGAATCGTTCCCCGATCGGGTAAAGTGCGTCAGCGAAAGGGATTTAATCGACTATTTGAAAAAATCCAAGCTGACGCACCCTACAAGTTTTTAAGGTTCCAAAAACTCTAAGTGATCTCCGGGAATCGATCGCAATTTTGCAGCAGATCCTTGCAGTTTTAACCTACCGCGTTCTAACATGATAATCCAATCGGCGCGATCGATCACTCGGGGCCTGTGACTGATGAAAATCGTGGTTTTCCCTTGCCGGTACATCAACAGATTTTCCAAGACTTCCGCTTCGCTGGCGGGATCTAGCCCTGCGGTAGACTCGTCTAGAATCAATACGGGCGGGTTGTTGAGAATGGCACGGGCGATCGCCAATCTCTGTCTTTGTCCCCCAGAAATATTCGCCCCAAACTCGCCTAAAACAGTTTGATATTTATCCGGTAATTGGCTGATAAATTCATCCGCCCCGGCAATTTTGCAAGCTTTCACAATCTGTTCAAAAGTGACATCGGGATTCCCCAACTGAAAATTATCTAGAATCGAACGGCTCCAGAAGTGAGCTTCTTGGGGAACCAGAACTACCTGCTGTCTGAGACAATCGAGAGACAAATCCTGCAAGTTATAATCGCCAATTCTCACATTACCAGAGTGGAGCGGATAAAGACCAGCAATTACCTTGGCTAGGGTACTTTTGCCGCAACCAGAATAACCGATTAAAGCAATTGCATGACCGCCCGGAAATGTTACAGAAAAATTTTCTAACAAGTCAAGTCTGCCTGGGTAGTGAAAATTCACACTCTTGCAAACAATTTCGTCGCTGTCTCGAAGAGTTACTACAGGTTTATTAATCTCGCTTTTACTTTCTGGTTCAGCATCTATGACTTCGGAAAGCCGTTCAGTTGCTGTCCGTACCCGAGCCATTTCATCAGTAGATTCAACCAAGGAATTTACCCAAGTAGTAACGTTTTGATTCATGCTAATAAATGCTAGCAACTGACCGATACTCAATACCTTGTCAATCACCAAACCGCTGCCCAACCACAGCAGGGTAATGCTGCCCGCTGAAGCCACAAAGCCAGAAAAAATATTGTTGAGAATGCCAATCTGTGTAGTGCGAAAAGTAAGACTCGCTAAGCGACCGAAGCGACCTTGAAATTCTTCCCAAAGTTGCTGGGCGCTGCTAGTCGTTTTGACGGTCAGCGCACCTTTAAATGTTTCTACTAAAACGCCTTGAGTTTCTGCTTCCAGTACAAATAAATTCCGCGTTTTTTGCTGCAATACGGGCAGGAAAACTATTGTAGAGGCAGTCATGAACAAAGCGATGACTGTAGCTGCTAGCGTTAGTTCCTTGCTGTAAAACAACATGACAATAAAAGAAACTACGGCTATAAAAAATTGACTCGGCAAGCTGATTGCAACTTGAGAAACTAATTTATTGATTTCTTGGATATCTTGTAATCTACTGACGATTTCGCCGCTGCGTCTGGTTTCGTAAAAGCTTAAAGGCAATCGCAGGAATTTACGCCCGAATTCCATGACCAATCCCAACTCTAAACGCTGGGAAAATTGAGCAATCAAGTTCGACTGTACCAATCCTAAACTGCTGCTAAATAGATTCATAACTATAACTGCGATCGCCACACTTGCCAAAAGTTGCGTGTCGCCCCGCACCAAAATGTCGTCGGTGAGCAGTTGTACCAGAAACGGCGAAGCAATCGACAGCAAACCCAACACCACATTCATCAACAGTGCTTCGATTAAAAGCTGGCGGTAAATCCAAACCCGACGCATCCATTTTTGTAAGGAATTGGCGGGCGCTTGGCCGTCTGCTGCGGCAAAAAATCGATCGGGATCTGGGTCTACTAGCAAGCACAGCCAATCTGTCCAACCTGCTGCTAATTCTTCTTTAGAAATATAGCGCATCCCGACAGCCGGATCGCCGATCGCATATTTTTCGCCCTGCTTTCCGTACAAAACAACCCAGTGGTACCCGCTCCAGTGAATAATCGCCGGTAAAGGTGCTTCGTCAATTTTGTCTAAAATAGCAGCCGCTGCCCGCACGGATCGAGCATTAAAGCCCACCGCCTCAGCACCTTGTTTCAAGCCCAGCAGAGTCGTCCCCTTTTGGCCTGTACCCGCAGATTCTCGCAAACGGCTAATCGGGAAATTCTGTCCGTAAAATTTGGCGATGGATGCCAAACAAGCTGCCCCGCAGTCTTCTTCGCTCTGCTGGAGTACAACCTGATATTTTTTAAACCTGTTAACTTTTCCGAATAATGGCATTTTGCCGATCAAAGGGATATTCTTTAACATTTTGGAAAACGAATAATGGTAGAGCATAAAGAAGATTACTCACCACCAACTACTCAATCAGCAAAAAGCACCCATAAAGTTATGGGTGCTTTCTCGATTCCACAGTTATAAAGCTGAATTGACTAGCTCTAAACTTTACCAGTAGCCGTAGCGAACTACTCTTCTATAGGAACCGTCGCAATTGCGGCGGTACACGACCCAACGGCGTCGGCGGCCACATTTGCGGTAGCCATAGTGGTAACCGCCGTTGACGCTAGCTGATTCTTCAGCGGTGAGTTCAGTAAACAATGAGTTGTCCTGTGTTTCTTGCATGATCGTTTGACTCCATTTACGTTGATGAAATTGAACGAAAACTAGAAATTTTATCTAGTTTCGATAGCTTCGTTTCAACAGTTGACAGTTGACAGTTGACAGTTGACAGTTTGAGAGTAACTTCTACCTAGAAGGAAGAGGATTGGAGCAATTAATAGTCCGATCTTAATTTCTCCCGAGCAGGCGTGCTTTCAAGCCATTCTGTCTGGTAATTACTGACTAATACTTCTCAATGCCTGTTCGGTCATCCGGAATACTACTGAGAAGTTTTTAAAATTCACCCGATCGCACTACCTAACTCACCTATCTAGACTGTTAGGCAATACGGTTCACTTGACACTATTTATTCGCCGGAGATCCCCCTAAATCCCCCTTAAGAAGGGGGACTTTGAGAGTATTCTTGTCCCCCCCTTTTGTAAGGGGGGTTAGGGGGGATCTGTCTTAAGTGAACCGTATTAGACTATTGAGGTTTTGTAATAAGCGCGATCGCGGGATTGACAGCACTAAACTTTACCAGTAGCCGTAGCGAACGACTCTTCTGAAGGAACCGTCGCAATTGCGGCGGTACACGACCCAGCGGCGGCGGCTACCACGATCGCAGTTATAATAGCGATCGCCATAATAGTGACCACCGTTGACGCTAGCTGATTCTTCAGGGGTGAGTTCAGCAAACAATGAGTTGTCCTGTGTTTCTTGCATGATCGTTTGACTCCATTTAAGTTGATGAAATTGATTGAACGAAAACTAGAAATTTTATCTAATTTCAATAGCCTCGTTTGAACAGTTGACAGTTGTAGGGGCAGTGCCCCCGTGCCTGCCCTCTTAGTTGACAGTTTGAGAGCGACTTCTACCTAGAAGGAAGAGTATTGCAGTAATGAATAGTCGGATTTTAATTTCTCCCGAGCAGGCGGGCGAGCTTTCAACCAATTCTTTCTGGTAATTACTGACTAATTCTTCTCAATGCCTGTGAGAAGTCAGGAATTCTACTGAGAAGTTTTGAAGATTCACCCGATCGCACTACCTGACTCACCTATCTATAGCAATGCTCTCATCATTTACATAACTGTTGCAGGCTCTCTAAAACAACCCAGTTTGCCCGATAGATAAGGGGTAGGCACGGGGGCACTACCCCTACAAATCTTCATCAATTATTTAGGATTGCTATAGACTGTTGAGGTTTTGTAATAAGCGCGATCGCGGAATTCGCAGCACTAAACTTTACCAGTAGCCGTAGCGAACGACTCTTCTAAAGGAACCATCGCAATTGCGGCGGTACACGACCCAACGGCGCCGGCGGCGGCAGTTGTCGCGGTCATAATAGCGATCGCCATAATAGTGACCACCGTTGACGCTAGCTGATTCTTCAGGGGTGAGTTCAGCAAACAATGAGTTGTCCTGTGTTTCTTGCATGATGAATTTGACTCCATTTAAGTTGATGATATTGAACGAAAACTAGAAATTTTATCTAATTTCAATAGCCTCGTTTGAACAGTTGACAGTTGTAGGGGCAGTGCCCCCGTGCCTGCCCTCTTAGTTGACAGTTTGAGAGCGACTTCTACCTAGAAGGAAAAGTATTGCAGTAATGAATAGTCGGATTTTAATTTCTCCCGAGCAGGCGGGCGAGCTTTCAACCAATTCTTTCTGGTAATTACTGACTAATCCTTCTCAATACTTGTGCAAAGTCAGGAATATTACTGAGAAGTTTTGAAGATTCACCCGATCGCACTACCTGACTCACCTATCTAGACTGTTGAGGTTTTGTAATAAGCGCGATCGCGGAATTCGCAGCACTAAACTTTACCAGTAGCCGTAGCGAACGACTCTTCTAAAGGAACCATCGCAATTGCGGCGGTACACGACCCAACGGCGCCGGCGGCGGCAGTTGTCGCGGTCATAATAACGTTCGGAATAACGGTGGCAACCGCCGTTAACGCTAGCTGATTCTTCAGGGGTGAGTTCAGCAAACAGTGAATTTTCGTTTGTTTCTTGCATGATTAATTTGACTCCATTTAAGTTGAGAATATTGAACGAAAACTAGAAACTTTATATAATTTCGATAGCCTCGTATGATTACTAACTAATACTTCTCCATGCCTCTGCGATCGCCCGGAATATTACTGAGAAACTTTTAAGATTTATCCGATCGCACTACTTTACTCAGCTATCTAGACTACAAGGGTTTTGTAAGGGCGATTGCGAATCGGATCGTAAAGGAAAAGCTGACTCGGCTGTGGCACGAAAAACAGCGTATTGACGCCATTGCTGCTGCTGTTATTGGTATCGCTGTTACCGTTAGAACTGCTGAAACCGCTGGTATTGCTGCCACCGCTGACAGTTCCAGATTCTCGATCGGTTAATTCGGTAAACAGTGAATTTTGTTGATTGTCCGGCATAAGGAACTCCTATTAAGACATATATAGTGACTTACGTACACATCCCAGAAAAACCGGGTAACAGCGCCAAAAATCATTGCTGAAACGCTCTATTTTCATGACAGTTGCCCGCTGGCTGCACCATTCTTGATATTTGGGGAAATTTCCGGGTGGCGAAGGCAAAGCTGTGCGGATTTTGACCTTAACCCTGTGAATTTAGATTTAGACTTCTAAACTTATGCTTGGTGTCCGGAAAGCTCAAAAATAAATGTGACCAAAGAAATAAGCGATCGCTCTCTCTGTTCCAAGTCATACCATTTGATATTTGAGGTTTGAGGTTAGGAAATGACTGATTTAATCAGGGTTTGGAGTTGGCTGAGAGTTACATTCTTTATTTGAACTGGTAAAACTTAACAACCAAACTTAACAGCAAAAGTTAACAGCAAAACTCAAAAGCCTCCTCCTGGGCCCAACTCAAAACTCAAAATTTACAACGATTCCTTTCACCCCCAATAGCAGCCATGCCTCGCACTACTACCGAACCCATGCCCGCAGAAACCTTTGATAACGACGAGTTTTTGCCCCCTGTCAGCCGCTGGACGACTTTGGGGGGAATTTTGATGGTGGCAACCTTTGGCGGGGCGATCGCCCTTGCAAGCGTCACCAAATACAGTGCTACAGTCAAAGCAGACGCGATCGTCCGTCCAGCCGGAGAAGTACGCGTCGTGCAAGCAGCAACTGAAGGAACCATCGAAAGCATTGCAGTCAGCGAAAATCAGACAGTAAAAGCCGGAGATGCGATCGCAGTTGTCAACGCTTCGCGTTTGGGCACTCAAAAAAAGCAGTTCCAAGACACAATCAATCAGTCTCAAACAGCAGTACAGCAAATCAACCAGCAACTGCGGGACTTAGAAAATCAAATTTTAGCCAGCGGCCAATTTCCAACCATCCAGAATCAAAATTCCGCCGCCCAAGAAGTAGTCGAGTCCGCCCTTGTCAAAATCGCCACATCGCAGCCGGATGTCGCCGAGAGGCTGGGTAGAAGTCGGCGAGTTTTGCTTGCCAAGCGATCGTCTCTTCAACAACAATTAATTCAAGTTAAAAAAGAACACAATCAAATTCAGTCACAACTCGAAAATAGCGTGATCCGCTCGCCGGCTGATGGTACAATTCTGAGATTGGAAATACAAAGTACCGGTCAAACCGTACAAGCCGGAAGTGCGATCGCCCAAATCGTCCCCAGCGACGTACCCCTGGTAGTCAAAGCCAAAGTGACATCCCAAGACATCGCCCGCATCCAAATCGGCCAACCCGTGCAGATGAGGATTTCCGCGTTACCCTTCCCAGATTACGGGACACTAAAAGGAACAGTAAGTGCGATCGCCCCAGATGCGATCGCGCCCCAAAATCCCGCTAATAATTTAGGTGGATCGTATTACGAAGTTTCGATTAAGCCCGACCAAACCTATTTAACAAAACTCGAATCCGGCAGCCGTCAATTGTCAGGAAAGCCCGAGGCAAATGTCCCCCGCCAGTATTCAATTCAAGCGGGAATGGATGGTAGGGCTGATATTATTACTGGGGAAGAAACTGTGCTGACATTTGTGTTGCGGAAGGCAAGGTTGCTGACAGATTGGTAATCAGTCAGTTGTTATTTTGAGACGGCGGTTTAGTTTAAACCGCGTCTACACAAACTAAACCCGCCTTCGCGGGTTGAAGAGTGTGTGATTTAAACCGCCGAGTGTAATTATATCTATAGCGGTTATCAGAAAGATGAGGTATGTTGTTGGGCTTCAGCCCTCTTGGTTTAAGCGGTTATATAAGCTCTCAGTCATACCTCATCTTTTTGAGAAAGGCTATATACTAAATACATAACATCGATCGCAAATATGAAAATCAACGATAAACTCAAGACCATTCTAGCTGAATTGCGATCGCACTTCGAGATCCTGTATGGCGATCGGCTCACCCAAATGGTACTCTACAGATTACCATAACAAAAACGGTTGGTTCGTAGTGGAGACTTAAGCCTGCAATTGAGAGGACTAAAGTCCTTACTACAAACCTTACTAATGCGATCGATCGAACAATATATTAAGATCGAAGTCAAAACTAAAACACATCGACTCCCCTAGACTTTTATGCCACCTGTTGAAAGTATCGCAGCAATCTCCGACGATCTGATTTTGCGCTTGAGCATCGAACAGTATCACGCTATGATTCAAGCAGGAATTTTAACGGATGACGACCCAGTAGAACTACTGGAAGGATTGCTTGTTTTCAAAATGGCCAAAAATCCCCCCCATCGATTAGCAACTGGTCTTACCAGAACAGCTTTAGAGAATATTTTACCGCCCGGTTGGTATGTCGATTCTCAAGAACCGATTACGCTGCAAAATAGCGAACCTGAACCCGATATAGCAGTTATCCGAGGAGATAGGCGACAATATTCCGATCGCCATCCGGGCGCTGAAGATATTGCTATGATTGTTGAAATATCGGACAGCACGTTGCAGCGCGATCGAACTATCAAAAAACGGATTTATGCCCGTGCTGGAATTTCCTTTTATTGGATTGTGAATCTTGCGGAGTCGCAGGTTGAAGTGTACTCTCAACCGCTTGTTGATGTCGAACAGCCAGATTACAGTCAAAGGTTAAATTACGGACGATCTGCTTTTGTATCGGTAATAGTTGCAGGAGTTGAAATAGGGGCGATCGAGGTCAACAATCTTTTACCTTGATTCAGCAGCTCCTGGTAAGAATTACAATATTATTGTAATTCATGAATGGCACGAAAGCGCGATCGCACTTTCTATTCCTGAACTTACCGCAGCTTTCAGCGATGAAATTTCAAAGTTCGATCGCCCTCCAAACATCCCTCGCCAATATGAAAATCAACGATAAACTCAAGACCATTCTAGCTGAATTGCGATCGCACTTCGAGCTCCTGTATGGCGATCGGCTCACCCAAATGGTACTCTACGGTTCCCAAGCGCGGGGCGACGCAGATCCCGACTCAGATATTGATGTTTTGGTAGTTCTCAAAGCACCAGTCCAAGTCGGTGAAGAAATCGATCGAACTATCCCAATTGTAGCAGATTTATCTCTCTATAATGACGTAGTAATTAGCTGCTTGTTTATGAATGAGGAACGGTTTACTAATTATCAAGGCCCTTTGCTCAGAAATATTCGTAGAGAGGGAATTATTGTATGACACCAGCTCAATTAAACTTACTCCTCAAAGCCGATCAAAGCCTTTCAGCAGCAAAATTTATATTGGATGGTGGATATCCCGATTATGCAGCTTCTCGCGCCTATTACGCAATGTTTTATATTGCTGAAGCATTTCTAGAGGGTGAAGGATTATCTTTTTCTAAACATTCCGCAGTCATCAGCGCTTTTGGCAGAGAATTTGCTCGTACAGGGAGAGTACCTGTAAAATTTCACCAATTCCTAATTAGATCGCAGGAATTGCGAAATGCTGGAGACTATGGCGAAATTAATGCTGTAACGGCTAATCAAGCAGCAGATTCGATCGCCCAAGCTGAAGAATTTCTAGAATTAGCTCAAAATCTGATTGGAACTCTGCCGTCACCTTAAATAGCAATGAACGAAGCACGCCACCAAGCTTATCTCAATCTGATTCAATCCTTGCTGAATTGCCCCAGCGGGGAAGAAAACCAAGTTTTGCAGGCAAACTCCGAGTTAGTTGATGCGGGTTTGGTGCAGATAATGCTGGAGGAGGCAAACGATCTGAGAACTTTTAACAACCTGGAGGATGCTAATTCTTTAATGACTCTTGCAGGGCATCTCATGGGTACTTATAACAATACAATGGTAGACTGTAGTTTAGACTAAAAAATGAGCGCAGCTAAAAGTAGCCACCTTTGAAGCTCAGGCAAGCAGTTGCTCAAAAACTCAAAAAGTAGAAGATTAAATAGCTAATCTTGAAGACTTTTTGCGCCGA